>NZ_JBHXLO010000005.1:190036-337253 GCF_042721395.1 Lentzea sp. NPDC058450 | reverse complement strand
CCGAGAGCCCCTCTTCCACGCGGAAGAGGGGCTCTCGGGCGTTAGAGGGCGCTTTACGGCTGTTCGGGGTGCTCGTCCTGGCCGAGGTGCGGCGGGCGGGAGGCCGCGATCTTCAGCCACTTCACCAGCAGCACGATCGTGGCGATCGCCGCGATGATCAGCCCCGCGCCGGGGCCGGGACCGATGGTCTTGTTGCTCGTCGTGGTCTGCTGCGTCCAGATCGACAGCACCCCGATGATCGACCCCGCGAAGAGCCCGAGCGAGCACACCCACGCGAGGCCCCAGCGGCGCACGGCGAGCGTGATGCCCGACCCGGCCACGCCGACGCCCAGCGCGAGGAACGAGAACAGCCGGGGCAGGAACAGGTCCGACTCGCCGAGCAGCACGTCCAGCCCGGTGTGCTCCCCCACCCACGGCAGGATCAGCGACACCAGGATCGCGAGCACCGCGATCGAGATCGTCAGCGCGCCCGTGCCGGGGTCGATGCGCTTGTTGGCCTGGTGCTCTACCGCGTCGATTTCCTTGCGCAAGAAGTCCTCGTCACTCACTGGGCCGCGCACCCCGAGACGGCGGGCAGCGGCGCGGGTGCTCCGAACGAGGGCAGACCCAGGCCGACGCCCGCGGTCTTGGGCTTGATGCCGGCCTCGGAGCGGTCACCGGCCTTCGTGCGGCGCCACGACAACGGCTCGCCGTCCGCGACGAGGTAGTGCGGGGCCGCGTACGTCACGACGGTCTCCACCACGTCACCGGGACGCGGCGCGATGTCGCCGGGCGTGAAGTGCACCAGCCGGCCGTCCCGGGCGCGGCCGCTCATGCGCCGCGTCTCCGCGTCGCGCTTGCCCTCGCCGGTCGCGACGAGCACCTCGACCGTGCGGCCGACCTGCTCGATGTTCAGCTGGTGCGTCATCTCGTTCTGCAACGCCACGAGCCGGTCGAACCGCTCCTGCACCACGGCCTTCGGCAGCTGGTCCGGCAGGTCGGCGGCGGGCGTGCCCGGACGCTTCGAGTACTGGAACGTGAACGCCGACGAGAACCGCGCCTGGCGCACGACGTCGAGCGTGCCCTGGAAGTCCTCCTCGGTCTCCCCCGGGAACCCGACGATGATGTCCGTGGTGATCGCGGCGTCCGGCATCGCGGCACGGACCTTCTCGATGATCCCCAGGTACTTCTCGGTGCGGTACGAGCGGCGCATCGCCTTCAGCAGCCGGTCCGAACCGGACTGCAACGGCATGTGCAGGCTGTGGCACACGTTCGGCGTCTCGGCCATCGCCGCGATGACGTCGTCGGTGAAGTCCTTGGGGTGCGGCGAGGTGAACCGCACGCGCTCCAGCCCGTCGATCTCCCCGCACGCGCGCAGCAGCTTGCCGAACGCCAGCCTGTCGCCGAACTCGACGCCGTACGAGTTGACGTTCTGGCCCAGCAACGTCACCTCCAGCACGCCCTCGTCGACCAGCGTCTGCACCTCGGCCAGCACGTCCCCGGGACGGCGGTCCTTCTCCTTGCCGCGCAACGACGGCACGATGCAGAACGTGCAGGTGTTGTTGCAGCCCACCGAGATCGACACCCAGCCCGAGTAGGCGGAGTCGCGGGCGGCCGGCAGCGACGACGGGAAGGTCTCCAGCGCGTCGAGGATCTCGACCTGCGCCTCCTCGTTGTGGCGCGCGCGTTCCAGCAGCACCGGCAGCGAGCCGATGTTGTGCGTGCCGAACACGACGTCGACCCACGGGGCGCGCCGCACGATCTCGCTGCGGTCCTTCTGCGCGAGGCAGCCGCCGACCGCGATCTGCATGCCGGGCTTCGCCGCCTTGCGCGGGGCGAGGTGGCCGAGCGTGCCGTACAGCTTGTTGTCGGCGTTCTCGCGGACCGCGCAGGTGTTGAAGACGACGACGTCGGCCTCGTCGTCGAGGGCCCGCTCGTAACCGGCGTCCTCGAGCAGACCGGCGAGGCGCTCGGAGTCGTGCACGTTCATCTGACACCCGAACGTGCGGATCTGGAAGGTCTTGCCACCCTGCGCGGTACTCACGCCCGAAACGATAACCCCTGGTCACGAGCCCGAGTCGGGCGGACCGCCCCAAAGCGCGCGCATCCACACGTTGACCAGGCAGGACCTTCGTCGGGTGCAATCACGCACGACCCCCGTGGCACGATGCGCTGGTGCTGGGACGAGTACATGCCGCCGTGAGCCTGCTAGCCGCCGCAACGGTCCTGACGGGCTGTAGCAACACGGTCGCGGACGTCAAGATCACGATGGCCACGGGCAGCCCCGGCGGCGTCTACTACTCGCTGGGCAACGGCCTCGCGGACATCTGGAGCGGACGCCTCGGCATCGTGAAACCCCAGGTCGTCGCCACGGCCGGGTCGAAGGACAACGTCACCCGGCTGATCAACGACCAGGCCCAGGTCGGCTTCTCGCAGGCCGACGCGCTCGAAGGCGTCGAGGGCTCGGACAAGCTGCGCGCCCTGGCCCGCATGCACGACGACTACCTCCAGGTCATCGTCCGCGCCGACCTGCCGGTCACGAAGCTGCGCGACCTGTCGGGCAAGCGCGTGTCGATCGGCGGCCGCGAGTCCGGCGTCGAGATCATCGCGAGCGGCCTGCTCAAGTCCGCGGGCGTCACCCCGGAGGCGGTGAACCTCAGCCTCGACGACTCCGCCCAGGCCATGCGCGAGGGCAGGCTCGACGCGTTCTTCTGGTCCGGCGGCCTGCCCACCAAGACCATCACCGACCTCACCAAGGGCCTCGGCGTGCGGATGCTCGACCTGAGCGACGTGCTGGGCAAGTTCCGCCAGGAGAAGCCCGTCTACGGGTCGGCGACGCTGCCCGCGTCTACCTACAACCTCCAGGCCGACCCCGTCGGGCCCGTCATCACCCTCGTCGTGCGCAACTTCCTGCTGGTCAACGAGAAGATGCCGGACGACGTGGCGGAGGCGTTGGTGCGGCAGCTGTTCGAGGCGCAGCCCGAGCTCGTGAAGGCGCACTCGGCGGCCCGCACCATCGAGCAGCGGTCGGCGATCGAGACATCGCCGGTACCGCTGCACAACGGCGCCATGCGGTATTACCGCGAAACCAAAGTCTGATTCCCGGGGTCTAGACGGCCGGAAGCTCGACCACGACCTTCAGGCCGCCGTCCTCGGGCGACTCCAGCCGCACGGTGCCGTCGACGCGTTCGACCACCAGCCGCACGATCGAGAGCCCGAGACCGGACCCCGGCACGTTCTGGTGCGCCGGGCTGCGCCAGAACCGGTCCGTGGCGCGTTCCAGCTCCTCGGCCTGCAACCCGGGCCCGTGGTCGGCGACGGACAACGTGATCACCCCGTCGGCCTTGCGCGCGTCGACGACGATCAGCGTGCCCTCGGCGGTGAACTTCAACGCGTTGTCCAGCAACGCGTCCAGGATCGTCTCGACGCCGCGCGGCGGCACGAGCGCGAGGCCGACCCGCTGCCCGTCCAGCACCAGGTGCACCTCCTTCGCCGCCGCGGCCGACTGCCACGCCGACAGCCGCGCCGCCACGGACTTGTCGACGTCGACCGGCACCGGGTCCACCGAGCTCGACTCGGCGCGCGCCATCGCGAGCAGCTCGTCGAGGATGCGGTTGAGCCGGTCGGTCTCGGTCAGCGCCTCGACCTGGTGCACCTCGGCCTCGGCGTCGACGTGACCCTCCAGGTTGGACAGTCGGAGTTTCAGCGCCGTCAACGGGTTGCGCAGCTGGTGCGAGGCGTCGGCGACGAAGGCCCGCTGGGACGCCAGCACGTCGCTCACGTTCGCGGCCATCTGGTCGAAGGAACGGCTGAGCTGCCTCAGTTCCGGCGGCCCGCTCTCCGCACCGACCGGTGGCACCGGCCGGCCCGACACCACCGCGGCGAGCAGCTTCCCGGTCGCCTCGTCCAGCGCCTGCACCGGCCGCAACGTCCAGCGCACCACCGGCAGCGCGAGCAGCACCGCGAGCGCCAGCACCAGCAGGCTTCCCGCGAGCAGCAACGCCCACCAGGCGAGCACCTCGAAACGGGTCTTCGTGGTCGGCGAGAACGTGATCACCGCGCCGCGCACCTCGCCGTCGACGAGCACGGGTTCGGCGAGCACCATCCGCGAGGTGTCCCAGGGCTGCAACAACGGCGGCGCGACCGGCAGCCGTCCGGCGAGGGCCTTGCTGACCAGGTCCTGCACGCCGCTCTCACCGAGCGCGAGGTCGTTGCGCGACGCCACCAGCGGCACCGTCGGCGCGTCCCTGGCCACGACGGCCACGCCGATGTCGTAGAGGTCGTCGTAGCGCTGCAGCTCGGGCAGCAGCAGGTCCGGCTTGTCGTCGATCAACGGCCGGGCCGCGAGCGACGCGAACCGGCTCGTGTCGGTGAGCCGGTCGAGGAACATCTCCTGCTGCTCCGCCGCCGCCACGTTGCGGCCCAGCGGCACGCCGAGACCCACCAGCACGAGCACGATCAGGGCGAGCACCACGCCCAGCAGTCGTGACCTCACAGCCCGTCACCCCACCCGGTCGCGACACGCCGACGGCAAAGATCACCCAATCGAGATCACACCTGCCCCAGCCGGTAGCCGACGCCCCGCACGGTCTCCAGCAACGACGGCCTCCCGAGCTTGGTCCGCAACGTGGCCACGTGCACGTCGAGCGTCCGGTTGGCGCCGGACCACGTGCGTCCCCACACCTCCGCGAGGATGCGCTCGCGGGTGCACACCGCGCCACCCGCGGCCATCACCAGCGCGAGCACCTGGAACTCCTTGCGGGACAGGGCGACCGACTCCCCCGCCACCGTGACCTCGTGACGCCCCAGGTCGACCCGCACGTCCCCGGTTTCGAAAACCTCCGTGGACACCGCTCCCACACCGACCGGATCAGCCCCGCGACGCCGGCGCACGGCGTGCACTCGCGCGACGAGTTCTCCCACGTCATAAGGCTTGACGAGGTAGTCGTCGGCCCCGGCGTGCAGGCCGAGGATCCGGTCGTCGATCTCCCCCCGCGCGGACACCACGATGATCGCGACGTCCGACGCGGCCCTGATGGCACGGCACAACGTCACGCCGTCCATGTCGGGCAGGCCCAGGTCGAGCAGCACCACGTCGACGCCCGCCAGGCGGTCGAGGGTGCCGCGGCCCGTGGCCTGCCGGTCCACGTGGAAACCCCGTCTGGTCAGGGCGGGGACCAAGGCCTCGGCGACCCTGTCGTCGTCCTCGACGAGCAGCACGCGCACTTTCGCTACCTCCCGGGCAACCGATGTCTGCCTGTGACAGAGTTGAGACCCTAAGTCTTGCTCAATGTCCTGGACTGGTGTGGTGGCGGACACCTAGGTTTCCGCCAACGCCGACGACCCCAAATGGAGGACTGGATGACTGCCGCCTCTGCACCGCCGATGATTCGTGTGGCGGGTGTGGACAAGTTCTTCGGCCCGTTGCACGTGCTCAAGAACGTGCAACTGGAAGTGCCGAAGGGGCAGGTCGTGGTCGTGCTGGGGCCGTCGGGTTCCGGTAAGTCGACCCTGTGCCGGACCATCAACCGCCTCGAACCGATCGATTCCGGTGTCATCGAGGTCGACGGCCAGCCGCTTCCCGCCGAAGGAAAAGAACTGGCCCGCCTCCGTGCCGACGTCGGCATGGTGTTCCAATCTTTTAACCTTTTCGCCCACAAGACCATCGTCGAGAACGTCATGCTCGCCCCGGTGAAGGTGCGCAAGACGCCCGCCGCCGACGCGCGCAGGACCGCGATGGAACTGCTGGAGCGCGTCGGCATCGCGAACCAGGCCGAGAAGTTCCCCGCCCAGCTCTCCGGTGGCCAGCAGCAGCGCGCCGCGATCGCCCGCGCGCTCGCCATGAAGCCCAAGGTGATGCTGTTCGACGAGCCGACGTCCGCGCTCGACCCGGAGATGGTCCAGGAGGTCCTGGACGTCATGACGGGCCTGGCCAAGGACGGGATGACCATGCTGGTCGTCACCCACGAGATGGGCTTCGCCCGCAAGGCCGCGGACCGCGTGATCTTCATGTCCGACGGCGAGGTGGTCGAGGACTCGACGCCGGAAGAGTTCTTCTCGGCCCCGAAGTCCAACCGCGCGAAGGACTTCCTTGGCAAGATCCTGACTCACTAGTAGTCAGCCCACTTTCCAGAACGAATGGCAGGAGAAGGACGATGAGGGTTCGCACCCTTGCGGCGGTGCTGCTGACGGGCGCACTGGCCCTGACCGCGTGTGGCAAGGAAGGTGCCCCGGCAGACCAGGGCGCCGCGCCCGCCGGTCTGTTCGAGGTCGCCAAGGACGTCTCCGTCGCGGGTTCGCCCACGTTCGACAAGGCGAAGTCGCGCGGTTCGCTGATCATCGGCGTCAAGGAGGACCAGCCGGGCCTCGGTTACAAGGACCCGACGACGAACAAGTACAGCGGCTTCGACATCGACATCGCGAAGCTCATCTCGGCGAAGCTCGGCTTCGACCCCGAGAAGATCCAGTACAAGACCGTCCAGTCGGCCGCGCGTGAGCAGGCGCTGATCAACGGGGACGTCGACTACTACGTCGGCACCTACACGATCAACGCGGGCCGCAAGGAGAAGGTCGCGTTCGCGGGCCCGTACTTCGTCGCCGGCCAGGACCTGCTGGTGAAGAAGGACAACGCCGACATCACCAGCAAGGACACCCTCAAGGGCAAGAAGGTCTGCTCGGTGACCGGCTCCACGCCGGCCAAGCGGATCAAGGACGAGAAGCTGACCGAGGAAGGCAACGTCCTCGAGTTCCAGGGCTACTCGCAGTGCGTCACCAAGCTCCTCAACGGTGAGGTCGACGCCGTCACCACCGACGACGCGATCCTCAAGGGCTACGCGGCCGCCGAGGAGGGCAAGCTGAAGGTCGTCGGCAAGCCGTTCTCCAGCGAGCCCTACGGCATCGGCCTGCCGAAGGACGACAAGGCGCTGCGCGACAAGGTGAACGACATCCTGCAGACCTCGCTCGACGACGGCACCTGGCAGAAGATCTACGACGGCACGCTCGGCAAGTCGGGCTCGTCCGCGGAGAAGCCGAAGATCGACCGGTACTGACGGTTGTTCACGTGGCCGGTGGATCCCACGCGGGTCCGCCGGCCGTTCCTTTGAAGGCGGACGGACGGCAAGGAAACCGATGAACGTCCTCACCAAGAACTTCTCATTCTTCCTGGACGCGTTCGGACAGACGCTCCAGCTCTTCGCGATCTCCGCGGTGATCTCCCTGGTGCTCGGCACGCTCCTCGCCGCGCTGCGGGTCAGCCCGGTCCCGGTCTTCCGCGGCATCGGCACGGCGTACGTGACGGTCCTGCGCAACACGCCGCTGACGCTGGTCTTCGTGTTCTTCGTGTTCGCGTACCCGCTGCTGGAGATCCTGAAGATCGACGAGTACACCGCCGCGGTCGTCGCGCTGTCGCTCTACACGGCGGCGTTCGTCTGCGAGGTGGTGCGGTCGGGCATCAACACCGTGCCGGTCGGGCAGGCGGAGGCGTCGCGCGCCCTCGGGCTCACGTTCACGCAGATGCTCGGCAACGTGGTGCTGCCGCAGGCGATGCGCTCGGTCGTGCCGCCGATGACGAGCACCATGATCGCGTTGCTGAAGAACACGACGGTCGCGTCCGGCTTCGCCGTCTTCCAGGCGGGCAACATCCGCGAACAGCTGTCGGACCAGGGTGACAACGTCCTTCTCGGACTCCTCTGGGTCGCGCTCGGGTTCGTCATCCTGGTCATGCCGCTGACGTACGTGCAGCAGGTCTTCGAGAAGCGGTGGAGCGTGGCCCGATGAGCATGGTGCTGTTCGACGTCCCGGGCCCGAAGGCCCGCGTCCGTCACAAGATCATGGCCGTCGTCGGCATCGCGGCGATCATCGCGGCCGTCGTGTACGTGGTCATGCGGTTCGTCGTCACCGACCAGTTCACGACGCGCCGGCTCGACTGGATCAACTACAAGGTGATCCAGCTGTCGCTGGTGGAGGCGATCGGCAACACGCTGGCCGCGTTCGCCGTCGGCGCCGTGCTGGCACTGGTGTTCGGCGCGATCTTCGCGGCGGCGCGGCTCTCCGACCACGCGTGGATCCGCACGCCCGCCGCGGTGATCGTCGAGATCTTCCGCGCGATCCCGCTCGTGATCATGATGTTCTTCTTCTACTACGGCCTTCCCGTGGCCGGGGTGAAGCTGAGCGCGTTCACGGCGGTCGTGATCAGCCTGATGCTGTACAACGGCTCGGTGCTCGCGGAGATCTTCCGCGCCGGCATCAACTCGCTGCCCAAGGGCCAGAGCGAGGCCGCGTACGCGCTGGGCATGCGCAAGACCCAGGTGATGACGCTCGTGCTGCTGCCGCAGGCGTTGCGGGCGATGCTGCCGACCATCATCAGCCAGCTCGTGGTGCTGCTGAAGGACACCGCGCTCGGCTTCCTCATCACGTTCGAGGAGCTGCTGCGGTGGGGTACGCGCATCGGTGGTGACGCGGTCAACTTCGGTCGCCCGATGATCTCGGTGATGATCGTGGTCGCGCTGATCTACATCGGACTGTGCCTGTTGCTGACGTGGCTCGCGACTTACCTCGAGAAGCGCAACCGCCGCAACAAGAAGGTCATCCACACCGACGCCGGCGACGCCGCCCAGCAGGTCCAGGTGGCCAACGCCGCGGGCTCGCTCTGACGTTCGCCCGCCGAAACGGGGCGTGTCCACTTCGGACACGCCCCGTTCGTCATCTCCAGAGCACCGAATCGCAGTTGTTGGTCACGTAGTCCGCGGCCAGCGAGCCGTCGCCCTGCTTCGCTCTCACGGCGGTCTCGCGGGCGTAGCGCTGTCCGTCCGGGTCCTCGGGTGAGAACTCCGGCAGCACGTCGCCCATGACGTCGAGCGCCTTCGCCGCGGCCGCCTGGTCGCCGCGTTTCCTGGCGTCCTCCCAGCCGAGGTACCAGGCGCAGGAGTTGGTGATCTCCAGGACGATCCGCTCGCTGCCCGCCGGGGCCCGATCCGGTCCCGGCCCCGACCTCTCCGCCAGCACGCCCAGGTCCGGTGTACGGCCGTCCGGCCAGGTGAACCGCGCCGCGCCGTCCTTCAGGTCCTGGGTGTACCGCCGCTGGTCGACGAGCTGCGGAGCCGGCGGCGGGGTGGAACAGCCGGCCAGCACGACGAGCGCGAGCAGTGCGGTCAGTTTCCGCTCCACCACAGCGTTCCCCCGACGGTGCCCGAGGTGTACGGGCTGTTCGAGGCGAGGCAGAACTTGGTGCCCGCCTTGAAGTTCGAGCCGACGCGCGTGCGGGTCTCCTCCATGCGCACGAACGCGCCGCGGTTGTTCCGGTCGCCGCACTTGTACCAGGCGAGCTGCATGACGCCGCCCAGTGCGACGCGGGCGTCGATGTTCGAGCCGGCGACGGTGATCGTGCGCGCGGTGGTGAACCAGGTGATCTGGTTCTCCTTGAACGGCACGGTGATCGTCGTCGACGCCGCCTGCGCGGGCGTGGCCGACAGCATCGCGAAGCCCAGGGCGAGCAGGCCGGCGAGAACGCGTTTCATCGAGGGTTCCCTTCGGGGGTCAGACGTTCCAGTCGACGACACCGCGCCAGCGGCCGGCCTGCTCCCCCACGACGTCGAGGCAGAACGTGGTGCCCGCCGGGAAGTTCGCGCCGAGCAGCCTGCGCGAGCGGTCGCCCGCCGGGAACAGCACGGGCGCTCCCGCGACCCGTCCGTCACGGAACCACCGGATCTCCAGGTCGACCGGGCTGTCGGTGACGCGGAGGTAGACGTCCGAACCGTCCACGGTGACCGTGCGGACGGCGAGCAGGTCGGCCGATGCGGTGCGCATGCGCCGGAACGTATCGGCGCGAGCGGAACCGGGTCGTCTCACGAACAGTGGATCTCCCGTCAACTTTCGCGGTACGCTCCTGGTGGGGGATCTGCCGGCGGTGACGTCACGTGAATGAGGGACGTTGTGACGCGCGTGCTCGTGGTCGACGACCAGCCGTTGTTCAGAGCCGGCCTGGTCGCGTTGCTGAACGCCGCACCTGATCTGACCGTCGTGGGCGAGGCCGCCGACGCCGGCACCGCCTGCGAACTCGCCGAGTCGGCGCGGCCCGACGTGATCCTGCTGGACATCCGCCTGCCGGGGCTGACGGCGTTGAAGAGCGCCGCCGGATCCGCGCGGGTGCTCGTGCTGACGACGTTCGACCTGGACGAGTACGTCCACGAGGCGCTGCGGCTGGGCGCGGCGGGGTTCGTGCTGAAGGAGTCCGAACCAGCGCGCCTCATCGCCGCCATCAGCGCCGTCGCGTCCGGGGAGATGCAGTTCAGCCCGACGGTGATGCGCAGGCTCGTGGCGGCCTATCTGAGGGGCGGCACGGCGGCCCGTGGCGGCGACGCGGGGCTGGAGGAGCTCACGGACCGCGAACGCGAGGTGCTGCGGCTCGTCGGCACCGGGCTGACGAACACGGCGATCGCGGCGCGCCTCACCGTCACCGAGGGAACGGTGAAGACGCACCTCAACCGCGTCATGACGAAGCTGCGGCTGACCAGCCGGGCTCAGGCCGTGGTGATGGCCTACGAGTCCGGGCTGGTCATCCCGCAGCTCGCCGGGTGAGCTACCAGCGCAGGCCCAGGTGGGCGAAGTCCGGTGTCTGCTTGTCGACGTTCAGCGTGATCCCGCCGGCGTGGATGTTCTCGCAGGTCCACGACCCGGGCGGGTCGTCGGACCAGATCTCGCGCTTGCACCCGGTCGGCCCCTGGCTGTCCCAGACGTCCCAGGTGGTGCGGTAGTTGGTGTAGGGCCACCTGCGGTCGATGTCCACGTCGATCGAGAGCCTGCCGCCTGGGAAGTCCAGGGTTGCGATCTGGCACTCGCTCTGCGTCGGCACCGCGCCGCACACTCCCGTGACGCTGCCCGCGTGCGCGGCCGTAGCCACGAGCGGTACCGCGAGGGCCGCGATCACGGCCGCCACCGCGAATTCACGAATCTTCATCATTTCCCCCAGGAATCCTTCAGACCTCGATGCATTCGGGATCGGCGGCGCGGGTGAACGTGGATCCCGTCTGCATCCAGAACTCCGAACACCACAAAGTGCCCTCGTGCGTTTTCTGGTTCGTCTCGGCGCGATAGGACTCGGACGACGTCCAGTACTTGGTCTGGCTGTCGCCGATGTGCCCGTTCGGGCCGAAAACCCGGAAGAACCCGCTCTGCGTCGGGATCACCGGCGCCCCCGCCAGCTGCGTGACCACCCTGGCGATGGTGCACGGGTCACCGGTGACCGCGACGAGGAAGACGTTCACCACGCCGTTCCCCTCGGACTGGTAGGGGTTGCAGTTCGACGACTCCGCGGACGCGGGCGCAACGACGACGAGACAGCACGACAACGCCGCCACAACGGCAGCGAAACACCTTCGCATTTCGAATCCCCCAATTCGATGTGGACCGCTCCACCGCGATCCGTCATCAGTACAGCACCGGAACGTCGTCATCGGCGCGGCGAAACCAGGGGAACCCACGAAAGTGGCACAAGCTCGAAAACAGTCCCGCAAGCCGCGGGCCGGGGTTACGATCCCCGGCCCGCGGGCCGCTACGAGCGCCTGAACAGCTTGTTGCCGAGCCACACGATCGGGTCGTACTTGCGGTCGGCGACGCGCTCCTTCATGGGGATGAGCGCGTTGTCGGTGATGTGGATGTGCTCGGGGCACACCTCGGTGCAGCACTTGGTGATGTTGCACAGGCCGAGGCCGTGGTCGTCCTGCGCCTGGTCGACGCGGTCGGCCGTGTCGAGCGGGTGCATCTCCAGCTCCGCGACCCGCATGAGGAACCTCGGTCCCGAGAACGCCTCCTTGTTCTCCTCGTGGTCACGCACCACGTGGCAGGTGTTCTGGCACAGGAAGCACTCGATGCACTTGCGGAACTCCTGCGAGCGTTCCACGTCGACCTGCTGCATCCGGTACTCGCCCGGCGCCAGGTCCTTCGGCGGCGCGAACGACGGGACCTCCCGCGCCTTGGTGTAGTTGAAGGACACGTCGGTGACGAGGTCGCGGATGATCGGGAACGTCCGCATCGGCGTGACCGTGATCGTCTCGGCCTCGGTGAAGGTCGACATCCGGGTCATGCACAGCAGCCGCGGGCGCCCGTTGATCTCGGCCGAGCACGACCCGCACTTGCCCGCCTTGCAGTTCCACCGCACCGCGAGGTCCGGCGCCTGCGTGGCCTGGAGCCGGTGGATGATGTCGAGGACGACCTCGCCTTCGTTGACCTCGACGGTGAAGTCCTCCAGCCCGCCGCCGGAGTCGTCACCGCGCCACACCCGGAACTTCCCCTGGTAGCTCATGACAACTCCTCGGCGGTGAGGTACTTCTCCAGTTCGGTGCGGTCGAACAGGTCCAGCAGGTCGGACCGGATCGGGATCTGCGGTTTCTCCTCGACGCGGACGCCCTCGCCGGAAGTGGTGCACACCAGCAGCCTCCGGCGCCACTCGGCGTCCATCACCGGGTGGTCGTCGCGGGTGTGACCGCCGCGCGACTCGGTGCGCAGCAGCGCCGCCTTCGCGACGCACTCCGACACCAGCAGCATGTTGCGCAGGTCGAGCGCGAGGTGCCAGCCGGGGTTGAACTGCTGGTGGCCCTCGACGGTGAGCGAGCGGGCGCGTTCCTTGAGCTTCTCCAGCCGCTGCAACGCCTCCTCCATCTCACCGGCGCGGCGGATGATGCCGACGAGGTCGTTCATCGACTGCTGGAGTTCCATGTGCAGCGTGTACGGGTTCTCGCCGCCCTCCTCCTGGAACGGCTTGAGCGCCATGGCCCTGGCCTCCGTGACGGTGTCCTCCGCGACCTTCGGCCGTTCCTTCAAGGCCCGCACGTATTCCGCCGCTCCGGCGCCCGCGCGGCGTCCGAAGACGAGCAGGTCCGACAGCGAGTTGCCGCCGAGGCGGTTGGAGCCGTGCATGCCGCCGGAGACCTCGCCGGCCGCGTAGAGCCCTGGTACGGAAGAGGATCCGGTGTCCGGGTCGACCTCGACGCCACCCATGACGTAGTGGCAGGTCGGGCCGACCTCCATGGGCTGCGCGGTGATGTCCACGTCGGCCAGTTCCTTGAACTGGTGGTGCATGGACGGCAGCCGGCGCCGGATCTCCTCGGCGGGCAGACGCGTGGACACGTCGAGGAAGACACCGCCGTGGGGCGAGCCGCGGCCCGCCTTCACCTCGGAGTTGATCGCGCGGGCGACCTCGTCACGGGGCAGCAGCTCCGGTGGGCGCCGGTTGTTCGCCTGGTCGGTGTACCAGCGGTCGCCCTCCTCCTCGTTGTCCGCGTACTTGTCCTTGAACACCTCGGGGATGTAGTCGAACATGAACCGCTTGCCGTCGGAGTTGCGCAGCACGCCACCGTCACCGCGGACGGACTCGGTGACCAGAATCCCCTTGACCGACGGCGGCCAGACCATGCCGGTCGGGTGGAACTGGATGAACTCCATGTTGATCAGCGAGGCCCCGGCCCGCATCGCGAGTGCGTGACCGTCCCCGGTGTACTCCCAGGAGTTCGAGGTGACCTTGAAGGACTTGCCGATGCCGCCGGTCGCGAGGATCACCGCCGGTGCCTCGAAGAGCACGAACCGGCCGGACTCGCGCCAGTAGCCGAACGCGCCGGAGATCCTGTCCCCGTCCTTCGCGAGCTCGGTGACGGTGAACTCCTGGAACACCCGCAGGCGTTCCTCGTAGTCGCCGAACTCCTTGAAGTCCTCCTGCTGCAACGACACGATCTTCTGCTGCAACGTGCGGATCAGCTCGAGGCCGGTGCGGTCGCCGACGTGGGCGAGGCGCGGGTACTCGTGGCCACCGAAGTTGCGCTGCGAGATGCGGCCGTCCTTGGTGCGGTCGAACAGCGCGCCGTAGGTCTCCAGCTCCCAGACCCGTTGCGGCGCCTCCTGCGCGTGCAGCTCGGCCATGCGCCAGTTGTTGAGGAACTTGCCTCCGCGCATGGTGTCGCGGAAGTGGACCTGCCAGTTGTCGCTCTCGTTCGCGTTGCCCATGGCGGCGGCGATGCCGCCCTCGGCCATGACGGTGTGGGCCTTGCCGAACAACGACTTGCAGAGAACGGCGGTGCGCAGGCCGTGCTCACGGGCCTCGATCGCGGCACGCAGACCGGCACCACCCGCGCCGATCACGAGAACGTCGAACGAATGCCTTTCCAGCTCGGGCAAAACCACTCCTTAGTTGATGAAGCGGAGGTCGGAGATCGTTCCCGAGGCGACCAGCGCGACGTACAGGTCCGTGAGGCAGACGAAGATCAGCGAGGCCCAGGCCAGTTGCATGTGCCGGTTGTTGAGCTTCGAGATCTGCGTCCACATCCAGTAGCGGACCGGGTGCTTGGAGAAGTGCTTGAGCCGCC
This sequence comes from Lentzea sp. NPDC058450, assembly GCF_042721395.1. Taxonomy (NCBI): domain Bacteria; kingdom Bacillati; phylum Actinomycetota; class Actinomycetes; order Pseudonocardiales; family Pseudonocardiaceae; genus Lentzea; species Lentzea sp. NPDC058450. Next base: position 322,923 of record NZ_JBHXLO010000005.1, on the reverse strand, counting down.
CGCCCGCGATGTGCCGGCACGAGTGGCACGACAGCGTGTACGCGCCGAGCAGGCTGACGTTGACGAGCAGCACGATGTTGCCGAGACCGAGGCCGGTGCTGAACGCCGAGACGGCGTCGTAGATGTTGACCAGCAACAGCAGCGAGGCCGCGTAGAAGAAGTACCGGTGCAGGTTCTGCGCGATGAGCGGGAACCGGGTCTCACCGGTGTACTTGCTGTGCGGCTCGGCCACGGCGCACGCGGGCGGTGACGCCCAGGCCGCGCGGTAGTAGGCCTTGCGGTAGTAGTAGCAGGTGATCCGGAATCCCAGCAGGAACGGGATGATCAGCAGCGGCGGCGTGAGGAACCCCGGCAGCGCGGGGAACCACTGACCGAAGTGCGATGCGGCCGGTACGCACTCCTCCGTGAGACACGGGGAGTACATCGGGGTGAGGTAGTGGTACTGGTCGACCCAGTAGTAGTCCCCCTGGAACGTGCGGAACGCCGCGTAGATCGAGATGAGCAGCAGGCCGACGAACGTCGTCAGCGGCGGCAACCACCATCGGTCCGTGCGCAGAGTCCTGGCGGCGATCTCTGCCCTCGCCATTGGTCACCTTTCTGGGGGTCCACGTCGTTGTGGAACAAACGCGTAACGGCCCCCGCTGTCCGCGAGGGCCGTGAGGTCGGGCTGGGTCAGGTCCGGTTCCGGTACCCACCGAGTCCTTCGTCGTCCGCGTCCTTCCAGAGCGACTCGTCGTAAGGCGTGTCTGGCACGACCACGACCTCGCGTTCCACTTGAGGCGCTTCGCGCTGCCTGGGGGTGGCGAGGTCGACGAGTTCGGAAGCGTCGATGTCCATGCGTTCCACGTCGTTGGCCAGACGCCGAACCGCAGCCACGTCGCCGTATCGGGCGCGCAGATTGCTGACGGCATGCCGCATCTGACCGATGACCCGGCGCAGCTCGACGATCTCCGTGGCGTTCATGGGACACCTCCGTTCCAAGGTCGTGCCCCGCACTCTGCCCAATCTCAAGCCATGTGACAAGCACCACACGCCAAGATTCAAAACTGGTTCAGTCCCAGTTACTGAATCGTTTTTGTGTCTACGACCAGCCATGACTTACTGTGTGTGGCGTCACGCCCGTCCGTGGGACGCCACCGTTGTCGTCTCGTAAGGGCCCCACCACGGCCCGTGATGACCCGGAGACCCCCATGACCGAACTGCATCCTGTTCTGACAGAGGTGACACGCCGCATCGCCGCCCGCAGCGCCGACTCGCGCCGTGCGTACCTCGAACGCGTGGCCGCAGCCGCGCAGGACGGAACGTCCCGGTCCGGCTTCGCGTGCAGCAACCTGGCGCACGGCTTCGCCGGAATCACCGGCGGCGACAAGGCGGCGCTGCGCGCGCTGCGCAAGTCCAACGTCGCGATCGTGTCGTCCTACAACGACATGCTGTCGGCCCACCAGCCGTTCCAGGAGTACCCGGCCTGGATCAAGGACGCCGTGCGCTCGGCCGGAGGTGTGTCCCAGTTCGCCGGCGGTGTGCCCGCCATGTGCGACGGCATCACCCAAGGCCGTGAGGGCATGGAGCTGTCGCTGTTCAGCCGCGACGTCATCGCCATGTCGACCGGCGTGGCCCTGTCGCACGAGATGTTCGACGCCGCCGTGCTGCTGGGCGTGTGCGACAAGATCGTGCCGGGCCTGCTGATCGGCGCCCTGTCGTTCGGCCACCTGCCGTCGATCCTGGTGCCCGCCGGGCCCATGTCGTCGGGCCTGTCGAACAAGGAGAAGGCGCGCGTCCGGCAGCTCTACGCGGAGGGCAAGGCCTCCCGCGAGGACCTGCTGGAGGCCGAGGCCGCCTCGTACCACTCCCCCGGCACCTGCACGTTCTACGGCACCGCGAACTCGAACCAGATGGTCGTCGAGGTCATGGGCCTGCACCTGCCGGGCGCCTCGTTCGTGCCGCCGGGGACCGTGCTGCGCAAGGCGCTCACCGAGCACGCCGCCCGCCGCGCCGTCGAGATGGCCAAGGGCGAGGGCTACACCCCGATCGCGCACATCGTCGACGAGAAGGCCGTGGTCAACGGCGTCGTCGCGTTGCTGGCGACCGGTGGCTCCACGAACCACACGATGCACCTCGTCGCCATCGCCGCCGCCGCGGGCATCGAGCTGAGCTGGGACGACTTCTCCGACCTGTCGTCCGTCGTGCCGCTGATCGCCCGCGTCTACCCGAACGGCGGCGCCGACATCAACCACTTCCAGGCGGCGGGCGGCGTGCAGTTCGTCGTCGGCACCCTCCTGGACTCCGGCCTGCTGCACGCCGACGTCAACACCGTCGCGGGCCACGGCCTGGACCGCTACCGCCAGGAGCCGATGCTGGCCGACGGCGAGCTGATCTGGGTCGACGGCCCCGGCCGGTCGCTCGACACCGAGGTCCTGCGCCCCGTCAGCGAGCCGTTCGCCTCCGACGGCGGCCTGCGCATGCTGTCCGGCAACCTCGGCCGTTCGGTCATCAAGGTCTCGGCCGTCGCCGTCGAGAACCACGTCGTCGAGGCCCCGGCCCGCGTCTTCACCACGCAGGAGGCCTTCCAGGAGGCCTTCAAGGCGGGCGAGCTCGACCGCGACGTGGTCGTCGTCGTCCGCCAGCAGGGCCCCCAGGCCAACGGCATGCCCGAGCTGCACAAGCTCACCCCGCCGCTGGGCGTCCTGATGGACCGCGGCTACAAGGTCGCGCTGGTGACCGACGGCCGCATGTCCGGCGCGTCGGGCAAGATCCCGGCCGCCATCCAGCTGACCCCGGAGGCGGCCGTGGGCGGCCCGCTCGGCCGGGTCCGCGACGGCGACGTCGTGCGCCTCGACGCCGGCGCCGGAACGCTGGAGGTCCAGGTGCCCGCCGAGGAGCTGGCGACGCGCCCGCTGGTCGACTTCCCGCCGACGAGCCGCGAGTGGATGGGCACCGGGCGCGAGCTGTTCGCCGCCCTGCGCCGCAGCGTCGGACCCGCCGACCGCGGTGCCACGGTGTTCGGTCCGATCACGGCCGACCACTTCGCCCCGGTCACGCACCACTAGGCGGATGACCAGCTTGCCGGGGTGGCGGACGTGAGAGCAGCCACTCCCGGTGGGCAGCCGGCACGTGGACGGGCTGGAATGAGGTGAACGTTGACGATGTCGTCAACCTCGACGCCGTCAAGCCCGTCAACGTCGGTGTTGACGTCGTCAAGTTCGTCAACGTCGGTGTTGACGCCGTCAATGCCGTCAACACCGACGTTGACGGAATCAACCTCGTCAACCTCGTCGTCAATGTCGTCAATGTCAGCGTCAACGTCGTCAACGTTGAGAACATCAGCAGCAGGACCTCGGCAAGGAGAGCAGCAGTGACCAACGGTGACAGCCCCAGCGGCGTTCTTCGGGTGAGCACCGGGGCGGACCTTCTCAGCCTGTCGCCCGTCATCCCGGTCGTCGTGGTCGACGACGCCGACCACGCCGTGCCGCTCGCCCAGGCGCTGCTGCGCGGTGGCGTGCGCGTCATCGAGCTGACGCTGCGCACCCCGGCCGCTCTCGCCGCCATCGAGAACGTCGCGCGCGAGGTGCCGGAGATCGTGATCGGCGCGGGCACCGTCACGGCGCCGGAGCACGCGGAGCAGGCGGCGAAGGCCGGGGCGGCGTTCCTCGTCACGCCCGGCACGACCGAGCGGGTGCTCGACGCCGCCGACGCGACCGGGCTGCCGTATCTGCCGGGCGCGGCGACGGTGTCCGAGGTGATGCGGCTGGCCGAGCGCGGGCTGACGGCGCTCAAGTTCTTCCCGGCCGAGGCGGCGGGCGGCGCCGACTACCTCAAGTCGATCGGCGGGCCGATCCCGCACGTCCGGTTCTGCCCGACCGGCGGCATCACGCCGCAGACCGCGCCGGACTACCTGAAGCTGGCGAACGTCGGCTGCGTCGGCGGCTCGTGGCTCGCGCCGAAGGACGCCCTCGCGCAGGGCGACTGGGAGCGGATCGAGCGGCTCGCCCGGGAGTCCACCCAACTCGGGTAACCCAGATCACGAACCGGAAGTTCGGCTCACGACCCGGGACCGGCGTCCCACCACGTTGGATTCTTCACCCAACGGGAGGTGACGCCGGTCTCCAATTGACGTGAGTTTGAGGAAAGGTGAACTCCCGGAAAACCAAATGAGATTCGGACTGGAATAACCCCACCTACAGCGATGTCACACTCACTCGTTGCAATCGAGCGCGAGAGGAGCGGATGTGGCTGTCCAGGAAGCCGACGTGGCGGGGCTGGTCGGGGAACCGCTGACCATGTCAGCATTCAACCAGCTGTCCGGCAGTCTGGGTGGTTATTCATTCGTCAAGGTGGTGGTGGACCGGCAGAGCGGGACCATCCACTTCCTGAACAACGCGCGGCACGAGTTCCACGCCGTCTACATCGGCACCGAGATCCTGGGCATCCCCGAGAGCGAGCTGCGGGCGCGGATCGACGAGTTCAACCACAGCTTCTACCACGCCTCTGACCGGCGGTTCTTCCTCGGCATCCTGTCGCTGCACCAGCGCGAGGACCGCAACATGTTCTCGCTGGAGACCGTCGAGGTCGACACCATGTCGGCGGACATGATCGAGTTCTTCTACGCCGAGGTGCGCCGCGAGGTCGACGCCGCGACGCCGTTGTTCTTCAAACCCGCGAACCACCTCCAGGAACAGGCCGTCGCGGAGCTCGCGACCGAAAGGCTGCCGCGCATCCTCGCGCACGAACTGTTCTCGACGGCGGAGTTCGTCGCATTGAACCCCGGCACGACCAAGGGCCGGTTGCGCGCATTCCGCGACGAGCGGGAGTACCGCGAGAACACTCTCGAATGGTTCGACATCGTGGTGATGCACCGCGTTCCGGACGACATTCCGCGGCTCGCCGGCATCATCAACGCGAGCCACACCACGCCGTTGTCGCACACGAACGTCCTGGCGACCGGCTGGTCCATTCCGAACGCCATCCAGATCGGGGCGTTCGAGCTGATCGACCGGGAGGACCTCGACGGCCAGTGGGTCGAGTACGAGGTGTCGCCGAAGAGCGCCGGCGTCGGGCTGCGGCTGATCGACGAGCCGCAGGACCTCGGTCAGCGGCCCGCCTGGTACGCGCAGCGCGTCACGCTCGACGAGCCCGAGCACACCTACAACCCGGTCGTGAACCTCGCGCGGATCCGCCACAACGACAGCCACCGCTACGGCACCAAAGCCGCGAACCTCGGCGAGCTGCACCACGTGCTCGCCTCCGAGTCACCGCGCCGCCTGCTCGGGTTCTTCTCCGTGCCGCGCCCGCCGCGCGACAACCTCCTGCCATACCTGGCGAAGCTGCTCGACACCGACGAGGACCTGCTCGCCGCCGCCCAGCAGCTCCTCGCCGAACGGGTGCGGGTGCCGCGCGGCGTCGCGCTGCCGTTCTCGATGCACCAGGGCTTCCTGGAGTCGTCGCCGAAGATCCAGCAGGCCATCGGCAAGCTCAAGATGGCGCTGGAGCTGAACGCCCGCGAGATCGAACCGCTGTGCGTCGAGCTCCAGCAGCTCATCCGCAAGACCCGCGTGCCGGACTACCTGCTGTCCGAACTGGACACCGCGCTCGTCGAGAACCTGGCCGGGGTCAGGACCTTCGTCGTGCGCAGCTCGTCCAACGCCGAGGACCTCGCCGGGTTCTCCGCCGCGGGCATCTACGAGTCGTACAACCACGTCACGAGCGCCGAGAAGATCGTGGAGTCGGTCAAGGAGGTGTGGGCGTCGCTCGTGTCCGCCCGCAGCGTCCGGCTCCGCCAGCAGGCGGGCATCTCGCTGGACGACTGCTTCATGGGCGTCGTCGTCCAGGAGCAGGTCAAGGCCGACTTCGGCGGGGTCATGGTCACCACGAACCCCATGAACCGCAGCGACTTCCGCAACGTCTACGTCAACGTCTCGCCGGACGTCACCGACGTCGTCGAGGGCTCGACGCAGCCGATGCAGTACCTCTACTCCACTGTGGAGGGTGGTGGCCGCACGGTCTCCCTCGGTGACGCGAAGGAAGACCTCGGCCTGGACGCCCACCGGCAGCTGCAACGGCTCGCGATCGTGGGCCGCCTGCTCCAGTCGCACTTCTCGCCGGACTACACGTTCGACTCGCCGGTCGACATCGAGTGGCTCGCCACCGACGACGTGCTGTACGTCCTGCAGCTGCGGCCGTACTCGATCTGATGCTGGGCCTTCGCGTACCGGCGACTCCGGAAGTGGCGCGTGCCGTCCGCCTGACGTACGGCTTCCAGTTCTTCTTCGGGCTGCTGCTGTGGATCCCGGTCTTCTACGAGTACCAGAAGCAGCTCGGGATGAGCGACGCCGAGATCTTCGGCATCCAGTCGATCTACTACATCGCGTTCTGCCTGATGGAGATCCCGACCGGCATGGTCGCGGACCGCTTCGACTACCGCACGTCGTTGTGGCTCGGCGCGAGCGTGCTGGTCGTCGCGAACCTCGTGCCGGTGCTCGCCGGGAACTACACCGGGTTCCTGGTGCACTTCCTGCTGATCGCGCTCGCCCGGTCGTTGATCTCCGGCGCCCAGAGCGCGTACCTCTACGAGTACCTGCACGCGCACGACGCCGGGCACCTCTACCTCAAGGTCGAGGGCGTCGGGCGGTCGTACAGCCTGATCGGCAAGATCGTGTACTGGCCGGTGATCGGCCTGCTGATGCAGTGGAACATGCCGTCGCCGTACTGGCTCACCGCGATCAACGCCGCGATCGCGGTCGTCTTCGCCCTCAAGCTCCCGCCGATCCCGGGCTGGACGAGGCCGGAGGGCAAGACGTCGAAGCTGCTCGCCGGCGTCGGGGGTGCGTTCCAAGCACTGCGCACCTCGCGCTGGTTGCTGCTGTTGATGATCCAGGGCATCGCGATGTTCACGCTGGTGCGCATCCTGCAGGTGAACCTGTTCCAGCCCGTGCTCGACACCAAGGACGTCCCGGTCACCTGGTACGGCTCGGTGCTCGCCGCGATGACGATCTTCGAGGCGCTCGCCGCCGCGCGGCCGCACTGGCTGTCGCGCCGGATCGGACCGGCGAGGTCGGTGTTCCTGCTGACCGTCGTGATGGCGCTGGCGATCGGGTTCGTCGTGCCGTCCGGCGGGATCGTGACGATCGCGCTGCTGTGCCTGTTCTCCGTGACGGCGGGCATGAGCTTCCCCATCCAGAAGAAGCTCCTGAACGAGGCGATCCCGGATTCCCGTTACCGCGCCACGATCCTGTCGATGGAGTCCATCATGGACCGTGCCGTGTGCGCGGTCGTGGCGATCGCGCTCGGCGCCTACCTCACGAGCGGACGGCTCGACGAGTTCCTGATCCTGTCGTCGGCCGTCACCGTGCTCGTGATGGCGTTGCTGGCGGGCCTGCTGCTCGTCGTCAGGACCACAAGGCGGCGACGAGCTCAGCTCGTCCCGTGATGCCAAGCTTGCGGTAGGCGCTCGACAGGTGCAGCTCCACGGTGCGGCGGGTGAGGTGCAGGGCTTCGGCGATCTGCCGGTTCGTGAGGCCCTGCGCCGCCATCCGCGCGACCCTGTTCTCCTGCTTGGTGAGGCCCTGCACCTGGTCGTCCTCGTCGCGGACCTCGTCGCCCGCGAGCTTGGCGAGCGGGTGCGCGCTCAGCTGGCGGGCCAGGTCGTAGGCCTGCCGCAGGTGCGGGGCCGCGGCGTCGGCCCTGCCCTTGCGGCGCAGGTGGTGGCCGAGCCAGTACAGCGACTGGGCGTGCAGCAGCCGGTGCGGTGACGAGGCCAGGATCTCCTGCGCCTCCTGGAGAACGTCGACGTCGTCGGTGCTGATGCCGACGCTCATCAGCGCCGTCCCGATCACCCGCGGCGACCCCCACCGCTTGGCCAGGTCGAGCTCTTCGTGCGCGAGCCGGGCGGCGTCGTCGCGGTTGCCGATCGCGAGGTGCGCGCGCACGGCGTGGTGCCGCCACGGCATGAGCGCTGGGTTCGGCATGTCCCGCGCGGCGAGGCGGCGGCCCGCCTCCAGCAGGTCCTCCAGGCCACCCTCGGCGTGGCACGACGCGAGCTTGAGCCGGCCGCGGGCGTAGACGATGTTGATGTGCTGCAACAGGTTCCCGTCCTGCGCGACGAGCGGGGCAGCCTCGTCGAACTGCCCCATCTCGATGCACACCTCGGCGAGCTTCGCCGTCGCGAGCACCACGGCGGGGCAGTCCTGGTTGCCGGTCGACACCGGCGGCGTCAGGAACGTGTAGGCGCGCGCCAGGTCACCGCTGTTGTGGAACGCGTGGGCGCGGGCGATCATGCTGAGCATCCCGCGGCGCAGGTGCGGGTCGTGCGAGACCGGCGCGGTGCTGTGCGAGAGCCAGAACTTGTTGATGTGCTGGGGGTTGTCGCCGAGCACCGGCACCAGGAATGTGAAGACGTAGGGCTCGCCGAACACGTCGACCCAGTCGCCTTCGAGCGCCTCCAGTGCGTACTCGACGGCTTCGGCGTAGGAGTCGCCGCTGCGGGCGTTGCCGACCGCGAGCAGCGCCGACCGGGCGCGCTTGAGGTCCGGGGCCTGCGGCACGTCGCCGACGAGGTCCTCGAAGTACTTGCCCGCGCAGTTGGCCATGCGCGCGTCCCTGTTGGCGGACAACAGGTACGTGGTGCAGACGAGGTTCCAGACGAGGTCGCGGTCCTCGGGCAGCAGCCGGGCGACGACCATGATCGCGAGCGAGACGGCGAAGTGCGCGTCGGTGCCCGTGCACATGCGCTGGATCAACGCCAGCGCGACGTTCGCTGCGAGGTGCGGGTCCTCGCAGCGCATCAGGGCGTCGCGGACCCGGTCGCGGCCGAGTGCGTTGTCCCGCAGGTGTTCCGTGTGCCCGAGCTCGACCTCGACGGCCAGCCGGTCGGGTTCGGAGAGGTGTTCCTCCAGCGCGCGTTCCAGGTGCTCGACGCCGCCGACCTCGCGCAGCAGGTCGACGGACCACGGTAAGCGGACTGATCTGGCCTTGAGCACGTGCTCGGCGACGCGCGCGTCCGGCGCGTCCGACTCGAACAACAGCCAGGCGGCGCGGGCGTGCGCGGCGGACCGGACCGCGACCGGCATGTCCGCGAGAACGCTGTTGCGCACGAACGGGTGCAGGAACGTGAGCGGGTCCGTGTCGGCGAGCACGCCGAGCCGCACGAGCGTGTCGACGGCGGGCAGCGCGTCGAACCCGGTGAGCGCGGACAGCAACTCCAGGCCCGCGTCGCCGTCGAGCACGGCCGCGGACCGCGCGACCTCGGCGGCGCCGGTGTACTCGCGCAGCCGCACGCCGACCATCTCGCCGACGGCGGCCGAGCCCTCGCCCTCCTCGCGCAGCAACGCCTGCAGCAGGTAGGGGTTGCCGCCGGTGAGCTCGTGGCAGCGCTTCGGGTCGCGGTCCGGGTGGTCCTCGACGAGCGCCTCGACGGCGACGACGTCCAGTCCGTCGAGGTCGAGGCGGTGCGGGTGGGCGCCGGCGATCTCGGGCAGCGTGACCTCGTCGGTGGCGAGGTAGCCCTGGGACGCGCCGAGCGCGATGACGACGGGCATGTCCCGCAGCCGTGGCCGCAGGTACGCGAGCGCGCGTTTGGAGAAGGTGTCGGCGACGTGGACGTCGTCGATGATCATGAGAATCGGCGCCTTGCGCGCGGAGTTCGCGGCGCGCGCGTACAGCTCTTCGAGGTCGTGTTCGTTGGCGAGGCACGGCGCGAGCTGGCGCACGACGGCGCCGGGAAGATGGCTTTCCAGCCGGGCGCTCTTGGCGAGCCGGACGGTGAAGCCGCGTTCGCGGGCGTCGGCGGCGAGCGCGTCGAGAACCGCCGTCTTGCCGATGCCGAACCCACCGGTGACGACGACGCACGAGCCGGTGCCCGTGACAGCGTCGTCCAGCAAGCGTCCGAGAGTCGCGAGTTCCGCGTCCCGGCCGAGTAGTGGAGATGTCACCTCTGTCTACCCCTGCCTTCGGTACCGAGAGGACCGCAGGTCGAAGGTTTCGGTGTTCCTTCGGTGCCGACCGTAGAGACCTGCGCTTCGTCGTCGGGCAAACTTACCCACAGGTAACGGTTAGTGGAACTGTGAGCTGTCAACGGTCGGAAACGGGAGAGAGCGATGGTGTTCGCCGGGTTGGTGCGCGCGTGGTTGCGCGTTGCCCGCCTGCTCACCGGCTCCCGGCACGACTCACAGGCCTTCGACCAGTGGGAACGGCTCGTGACCGGCGGGCGCGGCGCGGATGAGGGTGCTGACGTCCACGGTGTCGGCCGAGTGCGTGGACAGCGAGTCCACGACCGAGAGCACCGCGGCGACGGCCACCACGACGCCCGCCGCGACCAGCAGGATGCTCCGCGCGATCGGGCACGGCTGACGCACGGGAGGGTCGGCGCGCAGCACCGGCCGCAGCACGGGCGCGACCACGCCGAAGTCGGCCGCGTCGCGCTTGCAGTCTTCGCACCCGGCTAGGTGCCGGGAGAACCGGACGTGCTCGGCCGGGTCGAGCACCCCCAGCGCGTACGCCGCCACATCACCGCACGGTCCCGCAGGGCCTTCTTGGTCCACGACCGTGCGGTTCTCGTCGTCCGGATCTTGGTCGTGTCCTGCTCGCTCGTGATGTGGTTGACGGGTCACCATCACTAGCTCCTGTCCTGCAGCGCCCGGCGGATCGTGTGCATCGCCTTGTACAGCCGGGACTTGACGGTTCCTTCAGGCACTCCGAGAACGCGCGCGGCCTCCTTCACCGTTCGGCCCATGACATACGTTTCGTAGATTGCTGAACGGTGTTCATCACTCAATTGGCGTACTACGTCGGTAATAACCATCACCGAAAGTGTCTGTTCCGTGTCGTCCGGGGATTCGGCGATGTCCGGTCGCAACAATTCCACTTCCTGCGGGCGCGCCTGCCGGCTCCGCCATCCGTCGATCACAATGCGACGAGCCACAGTACAAAGCCAGCCGCGCAACATACCCGGTTCACGGACGAGATGCGCGGAGTTCTGCCAAGCCCTGATCAACGTCTCCTGAACGACGTCTTCCGTCCACTGGCGGTCGTAGTTGGTCAGGCACAGGACCTGCGAGAACAACATCCTCTGGAACTGCCCGTAGAGCAACGTGAGCAATTCTTCGTCCTGGTGGGCTTGTGCGACCTTGCCCTGATCACCCATGAAGCTGACGACCTCCCCAGATATCGGCGACGGTTCGCTTCGGGCGGCAGACCTAGCGACTCGGTGGCCGAGCGTGGAATCCACCGGATAGTACCCCGCGAACGCGAAAAGCTCTCGGGTACGTAAATTCGGAGCGAATGGTTCGCCAAAGGTCATGTGATCCACATCACATGCATATTCTCACGCACCCGTGAACTCAGGCCCCACCAGCGCGTATCACCTTTGAAGGCAGCTCGATCACGGGGAGGAACGGGCACTATGCGTCACCGGTTGGGCACGCTGGGACAGCGCGCGGCGCTGTTGGCCATCCTGTCGGTCGTATTTCTGGGGGCATTCATCGGGGCCGTCCCGGCCAATGCGCAATCGACGGAAGTGCAGCCGTCGGACCGTTCGTTCCTGGTGTCTCTGCGCCAAGCGAACTCTTGGTTGGTACCCGTCAGCAAAGAAGCTCCGGCCCGCACGACGAACGCGGCGATAAGCAACGCCGGACGGGACATCTTCGAGGGACACTCACGACTCGACGTCGATCTCCTCAAATCCGCCGAAGGACTCGGCGTGGTCCTGCCGAACGACGTCAGCAGTGAACACCAGTCACTCATCACGGAGATGGCGGAACGCACCGGGGACAACCACGACCGCGCCTACGCGACGATCGTCCGGCAGACCCAGGGCGGCCTTCTGGTCATGGCCGTGCAAACGCGTGCGACAACGCAGAACACCACGATTCGCACGCTGGCTCATCAGACCGTGCAAATGCTCGTCCGCACGATGACAACGCTGGAGAACACCGGCAAGGCCGACCCGTCCGCATTCGAACTGGTGACGGCCAAAGCACAGGTGAACGCGGTTCGCGTGATCGGTCAGAACATCGAACCGTCGGACCGGGAATTGCTCGTCCTGCTCACTCAGCACTCGTTGTGGCAGAAGCCGGCGAGCCGGGAGAGCGCCGACCGCGCCCGTGAGGCGAAGGTCCGCAAGGTGGCGGGCCAGCTCGCCGCCGAGCACATGCAGCTGACCGCGGCGGTCACGGAGGCCGCCCGCCAGATCGGCGTGGACCTCCCGTCCGAACCGACGACGGAGCAGAAGTCGTGGGCGACCGCCATCTCGGCGAGTTCCGGCGAGGAGCTCGACAGCATGTACGCGAACCTGTCCCGGGCCGCGGACGGTTCGCTCATCATGCAGGTCGCCCAGGCGCGGGCGACGACGAGGAACGTCGCGGCGCGCACCGCCGCGCAGACCGCGCTGACCCTGCTCCTCAAGCACATGCTCCTGCTGGAGGGCACCGGCCTCGTGAAGGCGAACTCGCTGCTGATGACCGACATCCCGGCCATCGCGCAGCCCAAGCCTGCCAGCAGCCCGGCACCCCAGCCCGACGACTCGTCCACGAGCGTCGGCTTCCTCACCGGCATCGCCGTCCTCGTGGTCGCGGCCGCCGGCACCCTCTGGCTGGTCCGGGCCGTGGGGCACCACGGCGAACACCGGCGCTGACGTGTGGGCGCTGATATATCGGATGCCGCCCTCGCCAACCGATATATCAGCGCCTGTACATCAGGTCCTGCTGGTGTCGACGAGGTCGACGACGTGCGCCTCGGTCGCGTCGACGGCCTCCCACTTGCCAGCGAGCCGGTCGATGACGGCCGCCGGCACCGGGTCGGGACGGGCTCGGTTGCGAGCGTGGATCACGTTCTTCGGCGCTTCGAGCCCGACGAGCGTGATCCGGGCCCGGTAGTCGGCGGCGAGGCCGATGCAGCGTTCGCGCATCTGCTGGGAGATGTTGGTCGCGTTCCACACGAACCGCTCCCCTGCCCGCAGCAGCACACGGGCCTCTTCGAACGCGGCGGCGGCAACGGCTCGTTGGTCGCCATCGGGCGCGATGCCGAGCCGCAGCCGCACGGCGTCAAGACTGACCACGCGCCATCCGGGGCGGTGGGTGGCGATCCAGTGGTCCTTGCCGACCCCCGGCAGTCCGGACAGGACCGTCACCTCGACGCGCGTGTCGTCGTAGGCGGCGTACGACGGATCACGACCGGGCGTGCGGAAGTACTGGAAGCGCGCGTGGTCGGACGGGAACGCGCGCGGGCGGTCCAGGCACGAGCGTTCGCGGCAGTACTCCTCGAACAACGCGATGTTCTCCAGCACCGCGTCGGCGTCGGCGCAGACACGACCGAGGATGTCGGCGCGGGCGAGGGTCGCGAGGTCGTCGTTGCGCGCGAGCAGGCTCACCCGGAACGCGATGCGGTCGAGGTCCGGGCGTTCGAGCGCCCAGAACGGCACCTGGTGGTGGCGGATCAGCGCGGCGACGTGCTCGCGCCAGGCGATCGGGCGGCCCATCTCCCACAGCACCGTGCGGGCCAACAGGTCGCCGGCCCGTGAGTGGCCGTGCGCGGTGACACGGCCATCGGTGATCTGGGTGCGGAACGGCTTGGCGGAATCGTGCAGCAGCACGGTCGCAAACAACCGCACACGGTCTTCCGGGAGTCGCGCGCGCCATTCGGGCAACGACGCCAAGGCCTCGCACGCCATGCGGGTGTGTGTGGCGACGTCACCCTCGGCGTGATGCACGGGGTCTTGCGGCACGCCTTCGAGAGCGCGCACCCACGGAAACGCGTCACACACGGCGTCCCAGTCGAGAGTCCACTGCGGACCGGTCGGGCAGAGCTGTTCGAACGTCGGCGGCTCAGCCACGGGCCACCACCTGGTTCGGCAGGATCGGGCGGTCCTGCCAGTGGCTGCCCGAGTCCAGCACGGCGGTGAGGAACGTCGGCCGCACCCACTTGTAGCGCTCGACCGTGCGCCCGTCCTCCTCCACCTTGATGTAGAGGCCTTCCATGTCGTCGTCGGAATCCGTCTCCGCGACAACGACTTCCGGGTCCTGGCCCAGCGCACGGGCCGACGAGACCAACGCGGCACGCCACGACGAGGTCCGGCACGTCGACGGACCGAGCAACGCGGTCAGGTCCTTCAGCCGTCGCAGCGGTCCCTCGTGGAGCACCGGCACGGACACCACCGGCGTGCCCGCGAGCACCCGGCGGCGTTCCGGTGTGGACAGGAACTCGCCGGACTCCCGATCGAGCAGGTCGAACTCGCAGAAGTGGTGCGGCAGCGCGTCGTAGAACACGGTGTGCTTGGCGTAGAGCCATTCCCCGTACAGCACGAACCGCGTGCCGAGCCGTTCCCACAGCACGCCCTGGTGCGTCGCGGCCCACGCCTTCAGCGGCGCGAACTGCCGTTCCCGCGGCCCGCCCGCCAGGAAGTGGCCGCGCGACTGGAGCCGCAGCACGCCGCCGGAGTCGAAGCTGATGCCCGCGTTGGCACCGTCGAGCTTCTCCTCGACGACGAGGTGCCGCCCCGCGATCGCGCGGAACGGCACCTGACCGAGGTCCTCGTCGCCCGGTTGCAGGCGCGAGCCCTCCAGGTGGGGCGTTCGCGGGTACTTGCGCAACATGCCCCGATTTGTAACCCGTCCGCCCGCCCGCGAGCGAACGCTTTACGCCTGCCCGACGAACGCCGCCTTCGACGAGTTGAACGTCGGCTCGAACACGAGCTGCATCTCACCGGGCTGCGCGCCCACCGCGTACGCGACGTGGAACGTGTAGGTCTTGCCCGGCAACACGGTCGCCGAGTCGTACGTGCTGTCGCAGCCGCCGCTGGCGTCGAACACCATGTCGGCCTTCTGCCCGTTGAACTGCGCGTCGGTGCCGATCGACATCAGCGCGGTCTCGAACGCGGCCGTCGTGCCGTTGGTGATGGTGATCTCGAACCTCACCGCGCGGGCGATGGTCTCGGGCCTCGCGAACTGACCCGGCTGGCACGCGACCGGCGCGGCGACGTCGACCGCGAGGCCGTTGTCCCACGTGAAGCGCTTGCCCCAGGTCGGGTTCTGCACCAGCGCGTCCTGCTTCGCGGGCTCACCGGGAGTGCCGACCTGACCCTGGTTCGTGTCGCCGCCGAGGATCTTGTCCAGTTCCTCGACCGCGGCCTGCTGCGCCACCACCGTCAGCACGATCGCGATGACGCAGAGGACGACGCCGATCGCCGCGAGCACCTTGCGCGTGCCGAACAACGCGACGACGCCGAGCACGACACCGACGAACGCGGCGATCGCGGTGAGGTTGTTGAAGAAGATGAGCCACGAGCTGAGGATGCCGACGATCCCGAGGATCACCGCCGTCCAGGCGAGCGCGCCGAACCGGGCGGTCTTCGGCGGTGCGACCGGGGGCTGGGCGTAGACGGGCGGCGGCGGGTAGGTCATCACGGCTCCTGGCGGTTGCGATGTGTGACCACGACGTCGAACAGTCCAGTTCAGCTGTTAGCCCCACCCGGCTCCGTCACCCGATCGAGTTACGTAGCGGCCAGTCAGCCGACTCCCGAAGGTAGTTGATCGACTACGATCCGTGCATGGCACGCCGACTCGTCGCACCCCTGCTCGCGGTGATCACCACCCTCGGCGTGGTGGCGGCGGCACCTGCCCACGCCGCCGACTTCACCGGCGCGGTGAAGCTGGACAACTGCTCCGGGTCGCTCGTCCGCCTGCCCGGCTCGACCCCGGCCGACCAGGCGCTCGTGCTCACCAACGGCCACTGCGTCGAGCTGATGAAACCGGGCGTGGTTCTCACCGACGTGCCCGCGAACCGGGACTTCACGCTGCTCAACGGTTCCGGCGGGCAACTCGCGACGCTGAGGAGCACCAGGATCGTCTACGCGACGATGACCAGCACCGACGCCGCGCTCTACCGGCTCGACCAGACCTACCGGCAGCTCCAGCAGAAGCACGGCGGCCGCGCGCTCGAACTGTCGGCGGCACGGCCGGTGGCCCAGTCCGAGATCCGGATCGTCTCCGGCTACTGGACGAAGATCTACTCGTGTCAGGTCGACGCCGTCGTCCACCAGGTCAGGGAAGCGAAGTGGACCTGGCAGGACTCGCTGCGCTACACCCGGCCGTGCGACACCATCGGCGGTACGTCCGGCTCTCCGATCGTCGACGCGGCCAGCGGCAAGGTCGTCGGCGTCAACAACACCGGCAACGAGAGCGGCGGCCGCTGCACGATGAACAACCCGTGCGAGGTCGACGCCACCGGCGAGATCACCGTCCACAAGGGCATCGGCTACGGCCAGCAGACCGCCGGCCTCGTCGCCTGCTTCGGTCCCGGTTCCGCGCTCGACCTCACCCTGCCCGGCTGCGCGGTCGCGAAACCCCAGTAGACACGGGGAAACCGGGACGCCCCTGCCCGCGTCCCGGTTTCCCCGTCCTTCGCACCGCCGTTCGCGGAACTACCGTGCGGCGCGCACGATCAGATCGGCCACGGTGTCCGGGTGCGACACGGCCACCGAGTGCGACGCGTTCTTGACCTCGACGAGCTCACGGGCGTGGGCGCGCTCGGCCATCCACTTGGTCGCGGCGAGCGGGATGTTCTTGTCCTTGCCCGCCACCAGGAAGTACGACGGGATGGTCTTCCACGCGGGCTCGCCGGCCCCCTCGTTCAGCGCGGTGTCGTTGATCGGCCGCTGGGTCGCCGCCGCGATCGTGGCGTCCTTGCGGGACACGTCGGCCGCGAACTGCTGCCAGTACTTGTCCTGCGCGATCACGAGATCCGTGGTGCCGTCGCCGAGCGGGATCGGCCGGACCGCGTCCCCGAGGGTGCTGCCGGGGAACTTGTTGCTCAGGCCGAGCGCGGTCTCGCCCTTCTCCGGCGCGAACGCCGCGATGTAGACGAGCGACTTCACGTTCTTGTTGCCGACGGCCGCGGCCGACTGGACCATGCCGCCGTAGGAGTGCCCGACGAGGACGATCGGGCCTTCGATCGAGGCCAGCACCTGCTTCAGGTAGTTCGCGTCACCACTCACCGACCGCAGCGGGTTCGCCACCGCCACCACCGGGAAACCCTTGCGCTGCAAGCGGTCCACGACACCGTTCCAGCTGGACGCGTCAGCGAACGCACCGTGCACCAGCACGACCGTGGGTTTCTTCGCACCGTGCTTCTCGGCGCTCTCGTCCGCGGCACCCGCACTCGGAACGACGGCGCCCAGCGCCAGGAGCGTTCCCAGAACCGCGATCACCTTGCGCACTCGCATTGCTCTCTCACTCTCTCGTCAGGCACCTTGGCGGTGGTGCATCGCGCTCGATTAGGTCGTGCACGATGTAAGTTACCCGACGAGTTACCTCGCACGCGATGTGTTTCAGCTCACCGCGATACGCGGCTGGTGATCTAGCGCTCGGCGCCGTGCTTCACGCGGTGCAACGCCTTGCGCAGCACGGTGATCTCCTCGATGGTCATGCCGAGGGCCTTGCCGAGCTGGTTCGTCATCTCGGCGCCGATCCACTGCAGGCCACGGCCCTTGTCCGTGAGCTGGACGAGCACCGAGCGCTCGTCGTCGGGATGCGTGACGCGCACCAGCAGGCCGCTCTTCTCCAGCCGCTTGATCAACGGCGAGAGCGTGCTGTACTCCAGGTCGAGCTCCTGGACGAGCTCCCGGATCGGCCGCGAGTCCCGCTCCCACAGCAGCAGCATCACCAGGAACTGCGGATAGGTGATGCCCGCCTTGTCGAGGATCGGCCGGTAGAAGCCGGTGACCGCTCGCGACGTCGTGTAGAGGTCGAAGCAGAGCAGGTCGGAGACCGTGGGGGTCACCGCGGGCGACGCGTCGGGAGTGGTGCTCACGTCAACCAGATTACTCGCGGTAGCGCCGGACCTGGTGCTACCGCGAACTCCGTCCCACAATCACGCCACGCCACGCCACGCCACGCCACGCCACGCCACGCCACGCCACGCCACGCCACGCCACGCCACGCCACGCCACGCCACGCCACGCCACGCCACGATGAGCGAGCCACACCGCGTCGGCCACGCCAAACACGCCGCGAGCCGCACAGCACAGGCCAGGCCACACCACGCAAGCCGCACCACGCGAGCCACGCCGACCAGGCCACGCAAGCCGCCACACGCCCAATGCCGACCGAGCCGCAGCCGCGAGCGCATCACGACGCGCGAACCGCCACGGGCGAACGCTCCGCGACCACGAGCCGACCGCAACGCGTGAGCCACCACCACAAGCGGTCCACGCCGCACCGCCAAAGACCCTTGCGAGTCACGCCCCAGGCGGCTACGACCAGGGCTCGTCCAGCGCCGACGCCTCGTCGCCCGCGTCCCGCAGTTCGTCGCGCACCACGCGGTAGGCCAGGCCTTCCGCGTAACCCTTGCGCGCCAACGCACCCACGAGACGGCGGATCTTCGTCGTCTCGTCCACGCCGGACAGGGTGCGCAGCCGTTTGCGGACGAGCTCGCGGGCGCGTTCTTCCTCTGCCTCGCCGTCGACCGCGGCGACGGCCTCGGCCACCACCTCGTCCGCCACGCCCTTGCGGCGCAGTTCCATGGCGAGGGCGCGGCGGCCCAGGCCGTTGTACGTGTGCCGGGACCGCACCCACATCTCGGCGAACTGCGCATCGTCGATCAGGCCGGCGCGGTCGAACTTGCCGAGCACGACCTCGGCGGCACCGGCGCTGATTCCCTTGCGCAGCAGGGCGTCGTGCAGCTCCTGCCGGGAGCGGGCCCGAGCGGTGAGCAGCGCGTAGCAGATGTCCCGCGCCTTGCGCTGCTCCTCAGCCTCGTCCAAACCGCACTACCTCTTAGAACTCGACCGGCGCGGCGGGGGCCGCCTCTTCGGCGTCGAGGGTGGCGCCGATGCCGAGCTTGTCCTTGATGCGCTTCTCGACCTCGTTGGCGATGTCCGGGTTGTCCAGCAGGAACTTGCGGGCGTTCTCCTTGCCCTGGCCCAGCTGGTCGCCCTCGTAGGTGTACCAGGCACCGGACTTGCGCAGGATGCCCTGGTCGACGCCCATGTCGATGAGCGAGCCCTCGCGGCTGACGCCCTTGCCGTAGAGGATGTCGAACTCGGCCTGCTTGAACGGCGGCGCGACCTTGTTCTTCACGACCTTGACCCTGGTGCGGTTGCCGACGGGCTCGCCGCCGTCCTTCAGGGTCTCGATGCGGCGCACGTCCAGACGCACGGAGGCGTAGAACTTCAGCGCCTTACCACCGGTCGTGGTCTCCGGGGAGCCGAACATCACGCCGATCTTCTCGCGCAGCTGGTTGATGAAGATCGCGGTCGTGTTGGACGCGCTGAGCGCACCCGTGATCTTGCGCAGCGCCTGGCTCATCAGGCGGGCCTGCAGACCGACGTGGTTGTCACCCATCTCGCCCTCGATCTCGGCGCGCGGCACGAGGGCGGCGACCGAGTCGATGACCAGGATGTCGAGCGCGCCGGAGCGGACCAGCATGTCCGCGATCTCGAGCGCCTGCTCACCGGTGTCGGGCTGGGAGACCAGCAGTGCGTCGGTGTCGACGCCCAGCCGCTTCGCGTACTCCGGGTCGAGGGCGTGCTCCGCGTCGATGAACGCGGCGATGCCGCCGGCCTTCTGGGCGTTCGCGACGGCGTGCAGGGCGACGGTGGTCTTACCGGAGGACTCAGGACCGTAGATCTCGACGACGCGACCCTTCGGCAGACCGCCGATGCCGAGTGCCACGTCCAGCGCGATCGCGCCGGTCGGGATCACCTCGATCGGGGCACGGCCCTCCTCGCCGAGGCGCATCACGGAGCCCTTGCCGAACTGCTTGTCGATCTGTGCCAGGGCCAGCTCGAGCGCTTTGTCCCGGTCGGGTGCTGCGGGTGCCATCTTGGGTCCACCTTTTGTCGTCTGCCGTTGCTTCGTCATGTTGGACCTGACGCTACTGGCGGGGTCTGACAATTCTGCGAAGCCGGGGGTCGCGGCCACTGTAGCCGAACACGTGTTCGAGCACACGTGACACTCCGAACCGGCTTTTCACCGACGGTTCTCGGGCACTTCGAAGGCGTTGCAGACCGCGACCCAGACCTCTTTCGCGCCGATCCCGGCCTCCAGCGCCTGGTCCGCGGTGCGGCCGCCGAGCGACGACAGGACGTGGTCGTGGGCGATCATCTCGGCCCTGACCTGGCCGAACTCCCCCGCCATGAGTTTGCGGAACATGGTGATGCGCACTCCGAGACCCTAACGAACGGGCCTGCGCAGCGATGTCAGGAGGCACACGACGAGCAGCGGCAGCGCGGTGAAGCCGACGATCAGCCCGAGCACCGCGTACGACCACGCCGTCACGACGACGCCGGACACCGCTCCCCCGATGGCGCCACCCACGTTCATCACCAGATCGGACAGGCCCTGCGCGGCGGGCCGGTCGTCCACCGGCACGGACTCCGTCAGCAGCGCGGACCCCGCGACCAGCCCGGCCGACCAGCCGAGCCCGAGCAGCGCGAGACCCGCGGCGAGCTGCGGCGCGTCGTGCGAGGGCGCCATCCCGGCGACCCCGGAGGCCGCCACCACCAGCGACGCGCCGATCGCGAGCACCGGCACGCGGCCGATCTTGTCGGCCATCCACCCGAACAACGGGCTGGCGGCGTACATGGCGGCGACGTGCACGCTGATCACGATGCCGACGATGCGCAACGACGACCCGGAGTGGTTCATGTGCACCGGCGTCATCGACATCAGCCCGACCATCGCGGTGTGGCACAACATCACACCAACGAGTGCAAGCCGTGCCATAGGACCGAGTGATCCCCAGATCTTCAGGCCACCGGGCGTAGCGCTGGAGCCCCCCGCGCAGTGGGCAGGTTCAACCGGTCGTGTGCTCTTCACGACGACCAACGGGTCCGGCCGCAGTCCGAACTGGATCACCAGCACGGCGGCGCCGAGCACGACGGCGGCGAGCAGGAACGGCCCCACGCCCGCCGGCAGCCCGAGCGCACCGGCCGCGCGCCCGGCGGGGTCGGCGAGGTTCGGGCCGATGACCGCGCCGATCATGGCGGCCCACACCACACGGGAGAGCTCCCGCGCACGACGGTGCGGATGCGCCAGATCCGTTGCGGCGTACCGGGCCGCGTAGTTCGCGCTGGACGCCCCGCCGAACAGGAGCAGGCCCACCAGCAGCACCTGCCACAGGCCGAGGCCCACGGCGACGGCGGCGATCACCGCGCCGAGCGCGCCCATGCCGTAGCCGAGGACGAGCGCGGGACGGCGCCCGCTGCGTTGCGCGAGCCGGGCACCGGGCAGGGCGAGCAGCGCGGCACCGGCCACGGCCGCTGTCTGCGCGAGTCCGCCGACGGCCTCGGACCCCGACAGCGACGCGGCGATCAGCGTGCTGAACGCGAGGCCGATCGTCACCGCCGCCGAGCCCAGCACCTGGGTGCCGGTCAGCACGCGGACGACCTTGCGCTGCACGCGTTCGACCTGCGGCGCGACGGTCACCATGATCGCGATCGTGGCACGGCCGGACCCCGCCGCGACAGGTCCATCGGGGGCGGTTACTCGCCCGGCTGCACCGACTTCTCGAAGAAATCGGCCATTTCGTCCGGCTTGAGCTCGTCGGCGTTCTCCTCGGCGTTCTTGGTGAGGATGCCGAACATGGGGCGGTCCTTGGCCCGGAACACGAGCACGCCGGTGCCGCTGGAGGTCGCCGCGCGGTAGTCGCCCTGCAGGCCGTTGCCGGTCCAGTCGGCCTCGACGCGGTCGGTCTGGAACGACTTGGCGATGGCGTCGGCGTTGTTCTCCGCGCCCGTGACGCTGTCGGTGAGGATGTACTGCACCGCGTAGCCGTCGCGGATCGTGCAGCTCACGACGGTGCCCTTGATCTCCTCCATGCCGGTGATCTGCGCGGAGTCGGCCTTCTCGCAGCCGCCGCCGTCGGGCACGTGACCCGCGAGCTGGCGCAGGCACTTCGTGAAGCCCTGGTCGTCCTGCGAGACGTCGTCCTTGCACTCGTCGGCGCTCGGCAGGCTCGGGCCGGACAGCGCGACGGTCGCGCCGATGATGGCCGCGACCGCGACGACCGCCGCGCCGACGCCGATGAAGACCTTCTTGTTGTCCTTCTTCGGCGCCTGCTGCTGAGGGAAGTTCGCGGGGTAGCTGCCGCTGACGTTCGGGTTCACCGGGTACGGGCCGGTGACCGGGTAGGTGCCGCTCGCCGAGTACGCGCCGCTCGGGTAGGACCCGCTCGGGTACGAACCGCTGACCACCGGGTTCGGGCCGCTGACGTTCGGGTTCACCGGGTGCGGCCCGGTCACGGCGGGGCTGACCGGCGCGGTCACGACCGTGGGCGGTTCGACGAACTTGGGCTTGTCGTCCTCGGCCTTGAGCGTGATCATCTCGCGGTCCACGACCAGAGCGCCGGTCGCGACGATCGTCTCCGGGTGGTCGGGGTTGGTCGGGACGATGCCGACCTTCTCCGCGATCATCTGCGCGACCAGCGGCATCCGGCAGGAGCCGCCGACGAGGTAGACGTGCTCGGGCGTCACCCCGGCCCTGCGGACCGTCGAGATCAGGACCTCGGTGGTGCGGATCAGGCTCGACCGGACCAGCGCCTCCAGCTCGGCGCGCGTGATGACGACCTTCTCGAACGGCTCCGGCATCAGCACCTCGACCTGAGGCAGCTCGGAGAGGTCCTCCTTCGCGAGGCGCAGTTCCTCGCGCAGGCCCAGGCGGGCGCGGTGGTCGTCGAGCGTGGTGGGGCGCAGCAGCCGCTGCCAGCCCGCCGGGTCCTTGTGCGACACCATGCGGCCGATGTGCTCCAGCAGCGCCTGGTCGACGTCGAGACCGCCGACGTCGCTGAGGCTGCCGTCGGCGAGGATGCGGTGCTGGGCGTCGAGCACGGACACGTCGAACGTGTCGGCGCCGAAGTCGTAGACGGCGAGCGGGCGGCCACCGCCGAGCGACGCGACCGCGATGGCCTCGGGCACCGGCACGAGCTCGCCGGTCATGCCCGCGAGCCTGGCCGACGACAGCAGCCGGTTGCGCCTGCTCGGGCCCCACTCGGCCGGGTGCGTCAGGCGGATCTCGTCGAGGTGCTCGCCCTTGAGCAGCGCCGTGACGGCCGTCATGACGCGCTCGTAGATGGCCGCGAGCGCGTCGTTGACCGGGAGGTTCCGCTCGCCGAGCTTGAGCGTCGCCTTGTCGATGTGGCGCTTGGGGTTCGCCTCGTAGCGCGACGGGTCCTCGCGCGAGCGCCGCTCCGCTTCCCGGCCGACGCGCAGGGAGCCGTCCTCGTCGAGGTAGACGGACGAGGGCATCGTCGGCCCACCGTCCACATCCACCACACCGTGGTCGGACAGCACCGCAACCGTGTTGGCGGTGCCCAGGTCGACGGACAGGACGCGCACCGTGCTCCCCTCGCAGGACGTACCGGGTGATCGTGCCACAGCGGGCTTCGGCGGGTACTCGGACCTGCGTAATCAGAAATTGTCGGACCCGGTTGCCATGATGGTCGCCATGGACGTGATGGAGGCATTCTCACCGGCGACCAGGCAGTGGTTCGCCGGGGCCTTCGCCGCGCCCACCCAGGCGCAGACAGGGGCGTGGGCGGCCGCGGCGGCGGGCGAGCACGCGCTGGTCATCGCCCCGACGGGCTCGGGCAAGACGCTGGCGGCGTTCCTGTGGGCGCTCGACCGGCTGGCGTCGGCGGGCCCCGCGGCGGAACCGAAGCGGCGGTGCCGGGTGCTGTACGTGTCGCCGCTGAAGGCGCTGGCGGTGGACGTCGAACGCAACCTGCGCGCGCCGTTGACCGGTATTCGCCAGGCCTCGCAACGGCTGGGGCTGGCGGAGCCGTCGATCACGGTCGGCATGCGCACCGGGGACACGTCGCCGGAGGAACGCCGGGCGTTCGGGCGCACCCCGCCGGACGTGCTGGTGACGACGCCGGAGTCGTTGTTCCTGCTGCTCACGTCGTCGGCGCGGGAGTCGTTGCGGGGCGTGGAGACGGTGATCGTCGACGAGGTGCACGCGGTGGCGGGCACCAAGCGCGGCGCGCACCTGGCGTTGTCACTCGAACGGCTGGACTCGTTGCTGGAGCGCCCGGCGCAGCGGATCGGGCTGTCCGCGACGGTGCGGCCGGTCGAGGAGATCAGCACGTTCCTGTCCGGTGGGCGCCCGATCACGGTCGTGCAGCCGAAGACGCCGAAGACCATCCAGGTCGAGGTGGAGGTGCCGGTCGAGGACATGGCGCTGCTCGGCCAGCCGACGGGCGAGGTGTCGGGGTCCGCGGCCGGTGCCGAGCAGCGCACGTCGATCTGGCCGTCGGTCGAGGCGCGGGTGCTGGAACTGGTGCGGGCGCACCGGTCGACGATCGTGTTCGCGAACTCGCGGCGGCTCGCGGAACGGCTGACCGCGCGCCTGAACGAGCTCGCGGAAGAGGCCTCCGAGCTGGAGTCGTTCCCGGCCGAGGCGATCGGGCAGTCCGGGATGACGGTGCAGAAGACGGCGTCCGTCGCCCGCGCGCACCACGGGTCGATGTCGCGTGAGCAGCGCACGGCCGTGGAAGAGGATCTGAAGTCGGGCCGGTTGCCGTGCGTGGTGGCCACGTCGTCGCTGGAGCTCGGCATCGACATGGGCGCGGTCGACCTGGTGGTGCAGGTCGAGGCGCCGCCGTCGGTCGCCTCGGGGCTGCAACGCGTCGGGCGGGCCGGGCACCAGGTGGGCGCGGTGTCGCGGGGCGTGATGTTCCCGAAGTTCCGCGGCGATCTGGTGTCGTGCGCGGTGGTGGCGGAACGGATGCGCGACGGCGCGATCGAGGCCGTGCGGTTCCCGCGCAACCCGCTCGACGTGCTGGCGCAGCACGTCGTCGCGATGGTGGCGATGGAGTCGTGGCCGGTCGCGGACCTGACGGCGCTGGTGCGGCGGGCGGCGCCGTTCGCCGGGCTGCCGGACTCGGCGATGGACGCGGTGCTCGACATGCTGTCGGGGCGGTACCCGTCCGAGGAGTTCGGCGAGCTGCGGCCGCGGATCACCTGGGACCGGGTGAACTCCGAGCTGCGCGGGCGGCCCGGGTCGCAGCGGCTGGCGGTCACGTCCGGCGGCACGATCCCCGACCGGGGGCTGTTCGCGGTCATGACGCCGGCCTCGGAGAACGGGCCGGGCTCGCGGGTCGGCGAGCTCGACGAGGAGATGGTCTACGAGTCCCGCGTCGGCGACACGTTCCTGCTGGGCACGTCGTCGTGGCGGGTCGAGGACATCACGCACGACCGGGTGATCGTGGTGCCCGCGCCGGGACAGCCCGCGCGGATGCCGTTCTGGAAGGGCGACGCGCCGGGCCGTCCGCTGGAACTCGGCCGGGCGATGGGGAAGTTCCTGCGCGAGGTGTCCACGATGGAGGATGCGGCCGCGCGCGAACGGGCCACGTCCGCCGGGCTGGACGAGTGGGCGACGGACAACCTGCTCGCGTACCTGGGCGAGCAGCGGGAGGCGACCCGGCACGTCCCGAACGACAGGACCGTCCTGGTGGAACGGTTCCGCGACGAGCTGGGCGACTGGCGGCTCGTCGTGCACTCGCCGTTCGGCGCGCAGGTGAACGCGCCGTGGGCGCTGGCGATCGCCGCGCGCCTGCGGGAGAAGCGCGGGGTCGAGGTGCAGGCGGCGCACTCCGACGACGGCATCGTGCTGCGGCTGCCGGACGCGCTGGACTACGAGGGCGTGGAGGTGACGGCGGGCGCCGAGGACGTGCTGCTCGACCCGGACGAGGTCGAGCAGATCGTGGTCGCGGAGGTGGGCGGCTCGGCGTTGTTCGCGGCCCGGTTCCGCGAGTGCGCGGCCCGCTCGTTGCTGCTGCCCCGCCGCGATCCGCGCCGGCGCACGCCGTTGTGGCAGCAGCGGCAGCGGTCGGCGCAGCTGTTGTCGGTCGCCTCGAAGTACGAGCGCTTCCCGGTGGTGCTGGAGGCGATGCGCGAGTGCCTGCAGGACGTGTACGACGTGCCGGGTCTGCGCGAGCTGATGGCGGACGTCCGCGCGCGGCGGGTGCGGGTGGTCGAGGTGGAGACGAAGTCGCCGTCGCCGTTCGCGCGCAGCCTGCTCTTCGGGTACGTCGGCATGTTCCTCTACGAGCTCGACGCGCCGCTGGCCGAACGCCGCGCGGCCGCGTTGTCGCTCGACTCGACGCTGCTCGCGGAGCTCCTGGGGTCGGAGGCGATCCGCGAGCTGCTCGACCCGGACGTGGTGGCCGAGGTCGAACGCGCCCTGCAACGGTTGAGCGAAGACCGGCGCCCCCGGCACGCCGAGGACACCGCGGACCTGTTGCGGTTCCTGGGAGATCTCTCCGACGCCGAGGCGCTGGACCGCGGCGTCCCGCGCGAGTGGCTGGACGAACTGCTGGCGCAACGCCGTGCGATCCGGGTGCGCATCGCGGGCGAGGAACGCACGATCGCGATCGAGGACGCGGGCCGGGTCCGCGACGCTCTGGGCGTGGCCCTCCCGGTGGGCGTGCCCGAGGCGTTCATGGAGCCGGTGGCGGACCCGCTGGGCGACCTGCTGAGCCGGTACGCCCGCACGCACGGCCCGTTCCCGGCGTCGGAACCGGCCGCCCGCTTCGGCCTTGGCGTGGCCGTGGTGACGGCGGTGCTGGAACGGATGGCGGCGACCGGCCGGCTGGTACGCGGCGAGCTGCGCCCCGGCGGCACGCACACCGAGTACTGCGACGCGGACGTCCTGCGCCGCCTCCGCCGGGCCTCGCTGGCGTTGCTGCGCTCCGAGGTGGAGCCGGTGGAACCCGCGGCGCTGGGCCGGTTCCTGCCGCAGTGGCACGGCCTGGGCCGCCGTCTGCGCTCGGCCCCGACGATCGACGACGTCTTCTCGGTGGTGGAACAGCTGGCGGGCGCCCCGCTCCCGGCGAGCGCGCTGGAGTCCCTGCTCCTGCCGTCCCGCCTGCCCGGCTACTACCCGGCCCTGCTGGACGAGCTGACGGCGTCCGGCGAGGTGACCTGGACCGGCTGCGGCGCCCTGACCGGCGGCGACGGCTGGATCGCCCTGGCCCCCACCGACGTGGCCGACCTCCTGCTGCCGGACCTGGTGCCGGAGTCGATCCCGGAGTCCCCGCTGCACACCGCGGTCCTGGAGTCCCTGGCGGGCGGCGCCCTGTTCTTCCGCCAGGTGGTGGACCGCACGTCCCTGTCGGTGGCGTGCACGGACGCCGAAGTGGTCGGCACGCTCTGGGACCTGGTGTGGGCGGGCCTGATCACCAACGACACCCTGTCCCCGCTGCGGGCTCTGGTGTCCGGCGGCGGCGCGGCCCACAAACCCCGGCGCACCGCTCCCCGAGGCCGCTACGCCCGCCTGCGCGCGGCTCGCCCGGACATGCCGTCCCGCACAGGCCCGCCCACCGCTGCGGGCCGCTGGTCCCTGGCCGTGGTCCCGGCCCAGGACCCGACCCGCCGGGCCCACGCCCGAGCGGAGGCGTTCCTGGAACGCCACGGCGTCCTGACCAGGGGCGCCCTCGACACCGAACGGGTGACCGGAGGCTTCAGCGGCGTCTACAAGGTCCTGCGCGCCATGGAGGAGTCCGGCCAGGTGATCCGCGGCTACGTGGTCGAGGGCCTGGGCGCGGCCCAGTTCGCGGCCCGCGGTGCGGTGGACCGGATGCGTGCCCTCTCCCGCCCGCCGGGCCAGCAGGCCCCGTCCGACCAGCCGGCCGTGGTCCTGGCCGCGGCCGACCCGGCCCAGCCCTACGGCGCCGCCCTCCCCTGGCCGCCCCCGCTGGGCGAGGGCAAACACCGACCGGCCCGCAAGGCAGGCGCGCTGGCCGTCTTGGTTGACGGCACCCCGGCCCTCTACGTGGAACGAGGAGGCAAGTCCCTGCTGTCGTTCACCGACGACGAACCGACCCTCCGCATCGCCGCGAACGCCCTGAGCCGAGCGGTCCGCGACGGCTGGCTGGGCCAGCTGGCCGTCCAGCGAGCCGACGGCGAGGTGGCCCTCACCTCCCACCTGGCCACGGTCCTCCAGGAGGCGGGCTTCCGAGCCACGCCCAAGGGCCTCCGCCTCCGAGCATGATGCCAGAGCGTGCGTGCCCGCTCGCGCATTCCTTGCCACAGCACCGTTTCACGCCCGGCTAGGGCGCTCGTCTCACGCAGCCCGCCGAACGTCCTGCCGCGCCCACGCCCCTGCTCAGCCCGGCCTCACCCAGCACGCTGGACGTCCCGCCGCGCCGCTCCTGGGCTCAACTCGCCTTCGCCCAGTCCGCTGGATGTCCCGCAGCGTCCTCTCCCTTCCCCTTCCTACGCGGGGAACAGGGAGCTGTAGGCGTTCAGTGCCGGCTGTCCGCCCAGGTGTGCGTAGAGGACGGTGGAGTCGCGGCCGATCTCCCCCGACGACACGAGGTGGATGAGTCCCGCCAGGGACTTCCCCTCGTAGACCGGGTCGGTGATCATGCCTTCGAGGCTCGCGCCGAGGCGCATCGCGTCCACGGTGAACTCGTCGGCGATGCCGTAGGTGCCGGCGTGGAAGCGGTCGTCGAGGAGGATGTCCTCTTCGGACACCGTGACCTCGCGCAGCTTGGCGGTGTTGTGGGCGATGCGGGTGATCTGGGCGAGGGTCTCGGCGGGCTTGGCGGAGGCGTCGATGCCCAGCACGCGGCGGCCGGTCTCGCCGGCGAAGCCCGCGACCATGCCCGCCTGGGTGCTGCCGGTGACCGAGCAGACGACGATCGTGTCGAAGAAGACGCCGAGCTGCGCCTCCTGCTGACGGACCTCGTCGGCCCAGTTCGCGAAGCCCATGCCG
This sequence comes from Lentzea sp. NPDC058450, assembly GCF_042721395.1. Classification (NCBI taxonomy): domain Bacteria; kingdom Bacillati; phylum Actinomycetota; class Actinomycetes; order Pseudonocardiales; family Pseudonocardiaceae; genus Lentzea; species Lentzea sp. NPDC058450. Next base: position 294,226 of record NZ_JBHXLO010000005.1, on the reverse strand, counting down.
CCCAGCGGATGGTCGGAGGCGCCGGCCGGGATCGGGTAGGGCTTGCCGCCGTGCGCGCGGACCTCTTCGATCGCCTGTTCCCAGGCGGGTTTTACGCCGATGCCGAACTCGGCGCTGACCAGCCGGACGTCGGCGCCCATCATGCGGCTGAGCAGGATGTTGCCCACCCGGTCGCTGCCGGTGTCGGCCCAGTCGACCCAGCTCTCCTGCACCAGCACTGCCTTCAGGCCGGCGCGGGCCGCGGCGGCCGCGACCTGGCGGGTGTGGTTGGACTGGATGCCGCCGATCGACACGAGGGTGTCGCAGCCGGTGGCGAGGGCGTCGGCGACGAGGTACTCGAGCTTGCGGGTCTTGTTGCCGCCGTAGGCGAGGCCGGAGTTGCAGTCCTCGCGCTTCGCCCAGACCGCGGCGCCGCCGAGGTGGGAGGTCAGGCGGTCGAGGCGGTGGACGGGCGAGGGGCCGAAGAGCAGCGGGAATCTGTTCACAGTTCCTCCTTCAGGGTGCTCCAGTTCTGGTCGACCAAGGTCGCGGCCTGCAGGTCGTCGCCCTTCTCGCAGGCCTCGATGATCTGCTGGTGCTGCGTCACGGAGTGGCGCGCGTGCGGCGAGGAGAAGCGGCTGTGCTCGATCCTGCGCACCAGCGGGGTGTAGCGGTCGATGGTCGCGGTGATCGCGAAGTTGTCGCAGCAGCGGACGGCGACGGCGTGGAACTCGTCGTCGGCGGCCAGCGCGGCGGCGGCGTCGTCGGCGTCGAGCGCCTTCTTGAAGGCCTTGTTCGCGGCGCGCATCGCGGCGATGTCGTCGGCCGTCATCTTCGGCACCGCGATGCCGATGGCGAGGGAGTGCATGGACTGCACGACGACGAGGGCGTCGCGCACGGGTTCCGCCTCCAGCGCGGTGACCCTCGTGTACGCGTGCGGCTTGGTCTCGACCAGGCCCTCGTCGGTCAGCGTGGCGAGCGCCTCGCGCACCGGGGTGCGGGACAGGCCGAGCTTCTCGGCGAGCTCGACGTCCTTGATCGGCGTGCCCGGTTCCAGGTCGCCGCGCACGATGGCCGTGCGGATCTCCGCCGCCGCCCGCTCCTTCAGTGACCCATATCCAATATATTGCATATTGGTGAGGGTAGGGGCGGGACCTGGTGATCGCAACAACAAGCCCCCGAGCCGGAACGACTCGGGGGCTTGAAGGACGTGCGACGAGGGTCAGACGACGGGCAGGGTCCGGCCGAGGACGGCGAACGGGCGCGGGTCGCCGGTGAACTGGTAGTGGCGCAGCACGTCGACGAAGCCGACGCGGCGGTAGAGCTTCCACGCCTTGCTCGGGCCTTCGGGCGTGGAGAGCAGCACGCGGGAGGACGGCACGCCCTCCATGAGGCGGCGCAGCAGGTCCTCGCCGAGGCCACGGCCCTGGGCGCGCGGCAGCACGTGCAGTTCGGTGAGCTCGAAGTAGTCGGTGAGCCAGTCCTCCACGACAGCGGGCGGCGACACCTGCATGAGGCCGCGCCGCACCTGCTCGTGCCACCACTGACCGGCCGCGCCGCGGTAGCCGTAGCCGATGCCGACGAGTTCGTCCTGTTCCCCCAGCGCGACGACGCAGCGCCAGTCCTCGCGCATCATGTGCGCGAGCCACATCGGGGCGCGCTGCTCGACGGTGCCGGGCGGGTAGTTCATGGCCGTCACGTACAGGGCGAGGGCCTCGCCCAGCCGCACGTTCAGCTCCTGCGCGGTGAACTCGACGATGCGCTCCAGGCGCGGCGACGCCGTCATGCCGGCACCTCGCCGGTGGACACGGCCACGGTGGCCACGCGGCCGCCGGTCAGTGCGACGAGGTCCGCGAACGTCGTGGGGTAGACGGCGTGCGGATGACCCGCGGCGGCCCAGATCTCGGCGTAGCCGGAGAGCGACTCGTCGACGAGGGTCTCGATCGGCGCCGGGTGCCCGACCGGTGAGACGCCGCCGATCACCTGGCCGGTGTGCTCGCGAACGAACTCGGGGTCGGCGCGCTTGACGGCGTCCGCGCCCACGAGCGCGGCGACCAGCGACGTGTCCGCGCGGTGCGCGCCCGACGTCAGCACGAGCAACGGGGCGGCCTCGCCGTCGCGCACGGCGGCGAAGACCAGGCTGTTCGCGATCGCGCCGACCTGCACCCCCACCGCTTCCGCCGCGGCCGCCGCTGTCCGCACGGCGTCCGGCAGCACGACGATGCGTCCGGCGGTGGCGGGCGGCAGAGCCTCCGCGACCTTGCGGATTCCGGGGTGTTCGAGCGCACTCACGTCTCCATCAGACCACGACTCGCGCCCACGTGGTGGGGCGGGTTGAGGAATCCATCGGCCGGGAGCTACGCTAGCGGGGACTCGAACATGTGTTCGAGTCTCACCATGCCTCGGAGGTGGGGTGGGGGAAGCACCCCACCTCCGAGAGCCGCCGGCTTCCCCTCGGCGGTGACGTCGTTCGCCGACGCCACGAGGAGGCCGAGATGACAGCCGAAATCACGAATCCGGCAGCCTTCCCAGTCCCCGTCCCGATTCCGTCGCCACGACCCCTGTCGTCACCGCCCGCGTCCGCGCTGGCCCTGCTGCGACAGGCCCACGACTCGCTCACCGAGGCGGAGGGCACACCGGAGCCCTCCGAGCGGTTCGCGACCGCCTACCTCGCCGCGTTGCGCGCCGCCGCCGCGGTGCTCGCGTTGCGGGGCCGTCCTCATCGCGGGCGTTCCCGGCCGACCAGCGCGTGGGTGCTGCTCTCGGCGATCGCCCCCGAACTGGGTGAGTGGGCGGCTTTCTTCGCGTCGTGGTCGTCCACCCGGGCCGCCGTGCTCGCGGGGATCACCAGGCACGTCAACGCGCGCACGGCCGACGACCTGGTGCGCCAGACCGCTCAGTTCGTGGCGCTCGTCGATCGCGTGATGAGCGAGGCACGAAGGTGAACCATCTGGAAGTTCTGCGGCGGGAAGCGGAACTGCTCGCCATGTCCGCGATCGGTCAGCCGCCGCACAAGGGCGTGCCGGCCTGCCCCGGGCTGAACCTCGGGGAGACCGTGCGGCACGTCGGCGGTGGTTACCGCTGGGCGCTGGCGTGGATGGACCTCGGCCGCGAACCCGGGACCGGCGAGTGGCAGGACCACCCGGAGCCTGGCGGCGACCCGCTGGAGTTCATGCGCTCGGGCGCGCGGACCGTGATCGCGCGGCTCGAAGCGCACGACGAGGACGAGCCGTGCGCGACGTGGTGGCCTCAACAACAGGACTACGGGTTCTGGCGGCGACGGCTCGCCCACGAGACGACGTTGCACCGCATGGACGTCCAGGGCGCCGCGGGCATGGAGGCCGGCGCCGTCACCGACGAGGTGGCGGTCGACGGCGTCGACGAGGTGCTCGCGTTGTGGCTGGGCCACAAGCTGGACGTGCTCGGGGTGCTGGGGTCGCGGGACGCCCTCGTCACGATCCAGGTCGAGGACCACCTGTGGCTCACGCGCTGCGGTCCGCATGGCGCGTCGGCGTGGCGGGTGGTCGACCCGGAGGACGTGCACGTCGCGGACGCGCAGGTGTCGGCGAGTCCGATGACGATGTACCGCTGGTTGTGGGGGCGGTTGCCCGACCGGTTGGTCGAGACGATCGGCGACCACGACGCGATCGCGCAGCTGTGGGCGTTACTGCGGCTCGCGACCAAGTGACACCGACGCCGTCTCCCCGCCCGTTGCCGAGATCAGCCGGTAACGGGCGCGGCGGCCGTCGAAGTCCAGCAGCGCCACGGAGTTCCCGAAGTGCGGGCCGCTGGTCTTGCGCCAGTGCACCAGGTCCTGCGGCACACCCACGAACGTCGCGAGCCGCCGGAACACCTTCGAGGCCGGACGGGACCACGACAGCCGGAACCCCGGCCGCAGGATCTTCGGCGCCTCGTTGTGGATCGGCGAGCACACCAGCTGCGCGACGAACGCCTTGGTCGGACTGGCGAACTCGGCCTCGGCGACGTAGCTGTGGTGGACGTCGCCGGAGAGCACGCACACCGTCGCGGCGCCGTTGTTGCCCGCCTTCTCGATCATGCGGGAGAGCCGGTCGAACGACGCGCGGAACGCGGGCCAGTGCTCCAGGTCGACGGCCTGCCGGAACTTCTCGGCGGCCCGGCCCTGCCAGCCGGGCTTCTGCGCGCCGATCTCGTTGATGGACTGGATGTGGCTGAGCGCGTGCGGCATCAGCCACGGCAGCGACGAGCCGATCAGCAGGTGGTCGTACTCGTCGTCGTGCTCGGTGTTGCGTTCGATCCAGGCGAACTCGTCGTCGCTGACCATCTGCCGCGCACCCTCGTCGAGGATGCGGCCGCAGCGCGTGTCGACCATGAGCAGCCGGGCCCGGCCGAAGTCGCGGCGGAAGCTCCACCACGTCGACTTCTTGCCGTCCACCTCCTTGTCGGCGGCCTCGGCGAACTCCTCCAGCAACGGCAGCACGTCCGTGTCCTGGGCCTTCACCTTGGCGTACAAGGGATCCTTCGCCAGCTCGGCCGGGCCGAGGTTGCCCAGGTGCTGGTAGACCCAGTACGACGCGATGGCACCGCGGACCCTGTCCTTCCACCACGGCTTGTCGGCCATCTGCTTGCGCCACGTCTCCGAGGTGTTCCAGTCGTCGCGCACGTCGTGGTCGTCGAAGATCATCGCGGTGGGCACGACCGACAGCAGCCAGCGGATCTCCGGGTCGCCCCAGGTCTCGTGGTAGAGCCGGGCGTACTCACCGAAGTGGACGACCTCGCCGTCGGGTTCCTCCGTGCCGTCACGACGCTTCTTCAGCCACTGCTTGGTTTCCTCGGTGGGCTCGTCGGCGTAGACCTGGTCGCCCAGAAGGATCATGGCCTGCGGCCACTCCTCCTCCGGCGTATTCATCAGGCGTTGCGCGAACGCGTCCAGCGCGTCGGGCCCGAGCGGCTGGGTGGGAGCGGCGCGGCACGACCCGAAGGCGATCCGCCGGACCTCGCCGGTGCGGATGACGGGTTTCGGGAACTCGTTGCCGGGTTCCGGCCAGACGAGCTCGTCGTCGAGCCGGACCTCGTACTCGGTGCGCGGCCCCAGATCTTCCAGCCGCACGAGCGCGAAGTGCTGATCACCTGCCTGGAACGTGCGCGCGGCACGTCCGTTCACCGCGACCTCGCACGAGGTGTCGGTCTCGACCCACACCGTCGCGGACGTTGCGTCGACATACCTGAGAAGGGGTCCGAGCACCAGCTTCGCCACGCGCGAGACAGTACCCTCGCACGCGTGGAAATCACGTTCGAGTCGGCGGATCCCTCCGCGCTGGCCGCGTTCTGGTCCGAGTTCGCCGGCGACGAGATCGAGCTGACGTTCGTGTGGAGCGACGCTCCGAAGATCGAGAAGAACCGGGTCCACATCGACCTGGCCTCGACATCGCCCGAACACCAGGCGGACATCGTCGCGCGCGCCCTGAAGCTCGGCGCCGAACCCGCCGACGTCGGCCAGGCCGACGTGCCCTGGGTGGTGCTGCGCGACCCGCAGGGCAACGAGTTCTGCGTCCTCGAACCCCGCCCCGAGTACCCCGGCGTGATCGCGGCCGTCGTCGTCGACTCCCCCGATCCGCAGGCGTCGGCCGAGGCGACCGGCCACCCGGTGGTGCGCAGCGGTGACGGGTTCGCGTCGGTGCGGCCCGAGCCTGGCCCTTGGCTCGAGTTCGTGCGGACCGACGACCCGGAGCCGATCACGAACCGCGTGCGCATCAGCTACGCCGATCCCGCCTAGCCGGCGCTGATATCCGATACATCGGATATCAGCGCCGTTCAGGGCGTTGCGACCAACCGGTTGGTCAGAGCGCGGCGAGCCGTTCACGCAGGGTGTCGAGGCCCATCGCGCCCATCTCCAGCGCTTCCTTGTGGAAGAGCTTGAGGTCGAAGTCGGCGCCCTTGCGGGTCCGCGCGTCCTCCCGGGCGGCCAGCCACAGGCGTTCGCCGATCTTGTACGACGGCGCCTGGCCCGGCCAGCCGAGGTAGCGGTCGATCTCGTCGTGGACGTGCGCCGCCTCGGAGAGGGTGCGGGTCAGCATGAACTCCAGGCCGAGTTCGGGCGTCCAGCGCTCGCCGGGGTGGAAGCCGGTGCCGGCCGGGATCTCCAGCTCCAGGTGCATGCCGATGTCGATGATGACGCGCGCCGCGCGGAACAGGTGCGCGTCGAGCATGCCGAGCAGGTCGCCGTCGTCGCCGAGGTAGCCGAGCTCGCGCATGAGGCGCTCGGAGTAGAGCGCCCAGCCCTCGCCGTGGCCCGACACCCAGCACATGAGGCGCTGGAAGTCGTTCAACGTCGAGGACTGGTACACGGCCGTCGCGCACTGGAGGTGATGGCCCGGCACGCCCTCGTGGTAGACGGTCGAGGTCTCGCGCCACGTCGGGAACACCGACTTGCCCTCGGCGATCGACCACCACATGCGGCCGGGACGGGAGAAGTCCGCGGTCGGCGGCGTGTAGTAGGCGCCCACGGCACCGCCGGGCGGGGCGATCTTGCACTCGAGGTTCATCAGCGCGTCGGGCAGGTCGAAGTGCACGTCGCGCAGGTCGAGCAGGGCCTTGTCGGACAGCTCCTGCATCCACGTCCGCAGGCCGTCCTGGCCGTGCACCTGGTAGCGCGGGTGCTCGTCGAGGTAGTCCGCCGTCTCCTTGAGGGAGGCGCCCGGCTTGAGCCGCGCCGCGATCTCCTTCATCTCGGCCTCGATGCCGAGGAACTCCTCCCAGCCCCACGCGTACGCCTCGGCGAGGTCGAGGCGCGAGCCGGTGAAGTAGCGCGAGCCGAGGCGGTAGCGCTCCTCGCCGACGGCGTCCTTCGCGGGCGCCTGCGGTGCGAGCGTCGTGCGCAGGAACGAGGCGAAGTCGGCGTAGGCGGCGGCTGCGGCCTGTGCGCCCGCGTCGAGAGAGGTGCGCACGGTGCCGTCGACGTTCGCGGACGCGGCGAACGGGAGGAAGAAGGTGGAGGCGAAGGTGTCGCACTGCTTGGCGACCTGGGTGACCTGGCGCAGCGCGGAGACGTTTCCGCGGGAGGCGGCGTGTGAGAGAGAGGCGCGCAGACCGTCCAGTGCGGCGGGCACGGCGGCGAGGCGGCGGCCGATCGTGGCCCACTGCTCCGGGGTGTCGGTGGGCATCTGGTCGAAGATGTCGCGCACCGACTGGATCGGGCTCGCGATGACGTTCAGCGAGGACTCGGTCTCCCCTGCCTCGTACAGCTCGTGCTCCAGGCCGATCCGTTCCAGGAAGACGGCGCGGGCCGCCTCCTCGGAGGCATCCGCGGGCTGGGCGGCGGTGACGTCGGCGAGGGCGCGGGCGGCGAGGTCGTCACGCGCGGCGTGCCCGTCCGGGGAGAGGTCCGTGAGCTGGTCGTCGGATCCCGCGAAGCCCAGGCTCGTGGCCGTGATGGGGTCGAGCGCCACGAAGTCGCGGACGAATTTGTTGCTGATGTCGTGCACGGATGCCATGTTTCGAGACGCTACCTCGCGCCCCTCGGCGCCAAAAGGTAGTTAGTCAAGCTCACGACCTTCGGAGGGGACCTGCGTCGTTCGGGCCGTCCTGGCAGGATGTCCGCCGTGCGTCGTTCCCGGGCACTGCTGCTGCCGGTCTTCTTGCTGCTCACCCTGTTTTCGTTGAGTGGCTGCGTGCGCGTGTACGCGGCCATGGCCGTGTCGGACGACGACCGCATCTCCGGCGAGATCGTCGCGGCGACACCCCCGACGCAGGACAACGATCCCGGTCCCCAGCTCAAGGTGCCACCGGAGCTCGCGAGCCGGGTGACCACCAAGCCGTACCGGGTGGAGTCCTACGCCGGTACGCAGCTGTTCTTCAACGGGCTGTCGTTCGACGAGATGCGGACGCTGTCGATGACCACCAGCTCGTCGAACAGCCGCTACAGCCTCAACTTCCGCCGGTCGGGTGATCTTGTCACGCTGTCGGGGTCGGTCGACCTGACGCAGGTCCCGGTGGAGCGCGCGGACATCCAGATCAAGGTCAGCTTCCCCGGCAAGATCGTGAACACCAACGGCCGCGAGGAGGAGAACAACACGATCGCGTGGTCTCCGAAGCCCGGTCAGGCCTCGATGCTCCAGGCGACCGTGCAGTACGCGGGCGAGAACTCCCAGTCGTTCTTCGGCTGGGCGCTGCTGGTCGCCGGGCTCACGGGCGGCGCCGCGCTGATCGTCGTCGTGCTCGCGCTCATCGCGCACAAGCGCAACGTGACGATCTAGGCGCGCGCCACCAGACCCAGGCGCCCCAGCACTTCCTTCGTCGCCTTCGACCTGTTCATCGTGTAGAAGTGCAGCGCCGGAACGCCTTCGTCGAGCAGCCGCTGGCACATCTCGGTCGCGATGTCGATGCCGGTCGCCCGGAACCCCGCGACGTCGTCGGCGTACGGCTCCAGCCTCCGCACGACGTCGAGCGGCAGGTCGGCGCCGGACAGCTCCACGATCTTGGACAGCCCGCGCGGCGACAGCATCGGCATGATGCCGGGCAGGATCGCGGCGGTGCAGCCCGCCTCCGCCACCCGGTCGCGCATCCGCAGGAACGGCTCCGGCGCGTGGAACAGCTGGGCCACCGCGTAGTCCGCGCCCGCGTTGAGCTTGCGCAGCAGGAACTTCAGGTCGGTGTCGAGGTCGGCCGAGCGCGGGTGCCCGTACGGGAACGCCGCCACGCCCACGCAGAAGTCGCCGAGCTCGCGCACGAGCGACACGAGCTCGTCGGCGTAGTTCAGGCCTTCGGGGTGCGCGACCCACTCGCCCATCGGGTCGCCGGGAGGGTCGCCGCGCAGCGCGAGGACGTTGCGCACGCCGATCGCCGCGTACCAGCCGATGACGTTGCGCAGCTCGGCCACCGAGTGGTCGACGGCGGTGAGGTGCGCGACGGGCAGCAGCGTCGTCTCCTGCGCGATGCGGCCGGTGGCGCGGATCGTGCGGTCCCGGCGCGACCCGCCGGCGCCGTAGGTGATCGACACGAACGCCGGGTCGAGGCCCTCGAGCTCGCGGACGGCCTTCCAGAGGACCTTCTCGTCCTCCGCGTCCCTGGGGGGCAGGAACTCCACCGAGAACTTGGGAGACTCTCCCCGGAGCCGTTCCACCACCGACGTCATGGGACCAACCCTAGTGGGTCTTCCGGTAGGTGAGACACCAGCTCACCATGTGGTACGCCGGACCCGACATGCGCGTGTCCCGGGACACAGCGGACCATGGACGTGTGTCCCACCACCCCATCGACGTCGCCTTGCCCCAGCACGTCGAAGAAGCACTGACCGCCTATCTGGCCTCCCGGCGCGCGTCCGGAGAGGCGATGGATCCGAGCTTCGCGAGCGCCGTCGACGCTCTCTCCGACTTCGTGCTGGGCGGGGGCAAGCGCATCCGCCCGACCTACGCGTGGTGGGGCTGGCGCGCGGCCGGGGGCGACCCCGACGGCGAGCTCGCGGACGAGGTGCTCACGGCGGTCAGCTCGCTGGAGCTGATCCAGGCTTGCGCGCTGATCCACGACGACCTGATGGACGCCTCGTCGGTGCGCCGGGGCAAGCCGACGGTGCACATCGCGTTCGGCGCGCAGCACCGCGAGCAGGGCTGGCTCGGGTCGTCGGAACGCTTCGGCATGTCGGCGGCGGTGCTGATCGGCGACGTCGCGCTGGCGTGGGCGGACGACATGCTGTTCGCCGCCGGGCTGCCGTCCGAGGTGCTGCGCCGGATGAGCGAGCCGTGGCGGGACATGCGCACGGAGATGCTCGCGGGCCAGTACCTGGACGTGCTGACGCAGGCGCGGGGTGACTCGTCGCCGGACGCCGCGGTGCGCATCGACCGGCTCAAGACGGCCGCCTACACCGTCGAACGGCCGTTGCACATGGGCGCGGCGATGGCGGGCGGCTCGCCGGAGCTGATCGACGGGCTGCGCGCGTTCGGCGCGGACATCGGCGTCGCGTTCCAGCTGCGCGACGACCTGCTGGGCGTGTTCGGCGACCCCGAGGTCACCGGCAAGCCCGCGGGTGACGACCTCGCCGAGGGCAAGCGCACGCTGCTCGTGGCGCTGGGCATGCAGTACGGCGCCGATATATTGGATATCGCCCTGGGCAAGCCCGACCTCGACCTCGAGACCGTCGAGGAGGTCCGGCGCGCGCTGATCGATGTCGGCGCCGTCGACGCCGTCGAGGAGCGCATCGAGGAGCTGACGAAGAGCGCGCTGGCCGCCCTCGACGACGCCCCCGTCGCCGAACCGGCCGCGGCCAAGCTCGCGGACCTCGCGATCAGCTCGACGAAGCGGGCCTTCTGAAGTCGATCAAGGAAGCCCTTTCCTGAGAGTTGGTTAACTGCTCGTGACCGTGTGGGCCGTTGCGTGCTGACGCTTCCGCGCGTTGTGCAACGATGTTCGGGCGATGGCAGCAACTCCGTCCCTCCCCCGCACGAGCTCCGAGGCGTCTCCACAGGAGCTTGATCCAGTCGTGCGCGCGAACACCTACGCCATCCCCATCCGCACGACCATGCTGGGCCTGCTGGGCGTGGCGCTGATCGCGCTCGGGGGCATGGGTGCCGGCGCGATCCTGGAGCGTGACCCGCTGCTCGCCCAGGTGGGGCTGAGCTGGCTGCGTTACGGCCACGGCCGCGACCTCGCGAGCATGGTCCTGTACCTCGGCCTCGGCCTCGTCATCTGGGCGTGGATCCGGCTCGGCCGCCTGGTGCGGTGGGGTGAGATCGGCGACTTCGCGGTGCTGGTCGCGGTGACGGTCTGGACGTTGCCACTGCTCTTCGCCCCGCCGCTGTTCAGCAAGGACATCTACAGCTACCTGGCCCAGGGCCAGCTCGCGCTGAGCGGGTACGACCCGTACACGGTCGGACCCGCGGTCCTGCAGAGCACGCTGAGCGAGAACGTCAGCTGGGTGTGGCAGCACACACCGGCGCCGTACGGGCCGTTGTTCATCCTGGTCGCCAAGGCGATCGTGTGGATCACGGACGCGAGCGTCATCCTCGGCGTCGTCGCCATGCGGTTCTCGCTCGCGGGCGGCCTGGTGCTGCTGTGCTGGTCACTGCCGGGCCTGAGCAGGCACCTGGGCGGCAAGTCGACGATCGCCCTGTGGCTGGTCGCGGCGAACCCGCTGGTGCTGATCCACCTGATCGGCGGCGCGCACAACGACCTGCTGATGATCGGGCTGATGGCGGCCGGTGTGCTGCTGGTGCTCGACCGCCGGCACGTGCTCGGCTTCGTGCTGCTCTCCCTCGCGTTCTCGGTGAAGGCGACGGCGGTCGTGATCGTGCCGTTCCTCGTCTGGATCTGGGCGGCGCGCCTCGAGGGCGACCGGAAGACCCAGTTCCGCAAGGCGCTGGTGCCGGGTCTGGTCGCGTTCCTCGGGACGTTCGCGGTGTGCACGGTGATCGCCGGGGTGAGCCTCGGCTGGATCCCGGCGCTGCGCAGCTCGTCGATGATCATCAACTGGCTGTCGGTGCCGAGCGCGGTCGGCGACTTCGTGCGCATGGTCGTGAACTGGTTCGTCTACGTCGACGGCGGCATCTTCCTCGGCGTGGCGCGGGCCCTGGGGTCCGTGGTGCTGGTCTGGATCGCGTACACGCAGTGGTGGGCGTCCCGTGACGGCGAGGTGCGCGACACGATCCGGCGCGGAGCACTGACGATGCTGGCCGTGGCGCTGCTGTCCCCGGCGACGCTGCCCTGGTACTTCACCTGGCCGCTGGCCCTGGCCGCCGGGTTCGCGTGGACGACGGGCGCGCTGGTCACCGGGGTGGTGGCGTCGCTGTTCCTGATGCTGGTGACGTTCCCGAACGGCGACACGGCCCTGTACTCGTGGGGCTACCTGTTCTTCGCGCTGGTGGTGTCGGGTGTCGCGGCGCGGTCGCTGGTGAAGCCGGACCCGTTCGGCCTGTCCTCCCGCTACGAATGAGCCTCGCCTCGGACTACGCCGCTTGCCGCCGCGTGAACGCGCGGTACGGCAAGACGTTCTTCCTGGCCACGACGCTGCTCCGGCCTGAGCAGCGTCCCGCCGTGCACGCCCTGTACGCGTTCGCGCGCTGGGCCGACGAGATCGTCGACGCCGCCGGGGTCGCGGACCGCGCGGGCGAGCTCGACCGGCTGGAGCGGCTGCTCGACAAGGAGCCGTCGAACCCGGTCCTGAACGCGCTCGCCGACACGATGCGCCGCTACGACATCGACCGGTCGCTGTTCGCCGACTTCCTCACGTCGATGCGGATGGACCTCGACGTGACGGAGTACGCGGACCTCGACGCGCTCGGCGTCTACGTGCACGGCTCGGCGGAGGTCATCGGCCTGCAGATGCTGCCGGTGCTCGGCACCGTCGTGCCGCGCGAGGAGGCCGCCCCGTACGCGGCCCGGCTCGGCGTGGCGTTCCAGCTGACGAACTTCCTCCGCGACGTCGGTGAGGACCTCGACCGCGGCCGCGTCTACCTGCCGCAGGACGTCCTGGCCGCGCACGGCGTCGACGTCGACCGCTTGCACTGGGTTCGTCGCCGTCGTCAGGCGGACGAGCGGGTGCAAAGGGTGCTCGACGACCTCGTCGCGCACTCGTATGCGATATATCAGTCGGCGGAGCCGGGCATCGGGATGCTGGCGGCGTCGTCGCGGCCGTGTGTCCGGACCGCGTACACGCTGTATCGCGACATCCTCGGGCTCGTCGGCTGCGAGGTGTTGTGGCGGCGGGTGGCCGTGCCGGCGCGGCGGCGGCTGGCCGTGGCGGTGCCCGGCGCGGGCCGTGCCCTCCTCGCCCGCGTGACGGCCCCTGCGACCCCGCGGTGAGGCCTGCTTTAGCCGTGGACGCGCACGGCGGCTCCGGGCGTCTCTCATCTGCGGAGACGCCCGGAACCGCCGTGTCAGGTGACCTAGAAGCCCATCGACTGCGCGCGGCGCTTTACCTCGCGCCCACGGTCTCCGCGCAATGCTTCGATCGGAGTGCCAGGGAGGCTTTCGTCCTCCGTGAAGAGCCAGCGCAGAATCTCGTCCGTGGAGAAGTTCTGGTCGCGCAGCACCGTGATGGTGCCGGGCAGACCCTTGACCACGGCCCCGGCGGCGAGGAACGCCGCGGGGATGACGAGAACGCCGGAACGCCGCTCGGCGAGCAGTTGCCCGTCGCGCAGCAGTTGGTGGACCCGGGTGACCGGAAGCCCCATTCGCTCGGCGACCTCGGGGAGGTCGAGAACCTCCAGGTCGGCAGCCAATACATCCGCAGCGGCAGGAATCGCACTCACGGGGGTCACAATGCCATAACCGAACTGGGAACGCCCTTCCGCCAACCGGGTCATCCTGAGCTTTACCATCTCGCACTGTGGAGAGGTCGGTTTCGAACGTGATGGGTGGACTGCTGGAGCAGCGCTACCGGGTGGACTCCGTGCTCGCACGGGGTGGCATGTCCACCGTCTATCGAGGTCGTGACACCCGCCTCGATCGCGATGTCGCCATCAAGGTGATGGATCCTCACCTGACGGCCGACCCCGCGTTCGTGGCGCGCTTCGAGCGCGAGGCACGGGCCGCGGCCCAGTTGCATCACCCGGCCGTGGTGTCCGTGCACGACCAGGGTGTCGACGGTGACCAGGTGTACCTGGTGATGGAGCTGATCGACGGCGGCAACCTCCGTGACCTGCTCAACCAGCGAGGCAAGCTCCCTCCGGCCGTCGCGTTGAGCATCCTCGGGCCGGTGTTGTCGGCATTGGGCGCGGCACACCGAGCGGGGCTCGTGCACCGGGACGTGAAGCCGGAGAACGTGCTGATCGGGCCTGGTGGCCAGGTGAAGGTGGCGGACTTCGGGCTGGCGCGCTCGATCGGCGTCAACGGCGTCACGAGTGACAGCGAGATCCTCGGCACCGTTGCCTATCTGTCACCCGAACAGGTGGAAACGGGGTCCGCGGACGCGCGCAGTGACGTGTACGCGGCCGGCATCGTGCTCTACGAGATGCTGGCGGGCCAGGCGCCGTACCGGGGCGAGACGCCCATCTCGGTGGCCTACCAGCACGTGAACTCGGACGTCCCGTCCGTTCCGGACATCCCGCTGGCACTCGACACGCTGGTGCGCAAGGCGACGCGGCGCACCCCGGCGTTGCGGCCCGCGAACGCCGACGCGTTCCTGGCCGAACTGGAGCGCGTGGGCACGGAGCTGGGCCTCACGCCGCAGCCGGTGCCCGTGCCCGGTTCGCTGCCGGAGAACGACCGCACGGTCATCATGCGGCCGGTGCCGGTCGCGGTGGGCGCGACGCCTCCGTCGGCGGCGGAGCTGACCAGGCCGGTGGTGCCGAAGCCGCCGATCAGCCCGGCGAGCTCCAACGCGGCGGCGATGACGACCATCAACACCGGTCCGCCGACGCCCCCTCCCGGCATTTCGGCGACGCGCACGATGCAGCGGCAGGACCCGCCCGCGCCGCCGCGCCGCCGTCCCGCGCAGAAGAAGCCGAAGGTCGACCCGGTCGAGGAGCAGCGCAAACGACGCAAGAAGCTCTTCACGATCTGGGGTTCCGTGGCGGCCGTGCTGATCATCGCCATCGGTGCGTTCACCTACTACGTGAACGCCAACCGCTACACCGAGATGCCCACGGTGACCGGCCAGTCCGAGCAGAACGCGATGTTGCTGCTCACGAAGGCCGACCTCACCGGGCTGGTCGAGAAGGTGGCGTCCAACGACGTGCCCAACGGCACCGTCATCAGCTCGGATCCCGCTCCCGGCACCGAACTGCGCAAGAACCAGTCCGTGAAGATCGTCGTGTCGCGCGGCAAGCCGGTGGTGCCGTTCATCCAGACTGGCGCCGAGGTGGACGCGGCGACCAAGGAGATCCAGGCGGCGGGCCTGAAGACGGCGAAGGACCCGGCCAAGGACGCGTTCCACGACACCGTGCCGATCGGCAAGGTCGTGGGCGTCGACCCGCGTCCGGGTACGACGCTCAACCTCGACTCGCCGGTCACCCTGATCCTGAGCAAGGGACCGCCGCCGCGCCTGCCGGTGCCGAACGTGGCCGGCAAGACGAAGGACGAGGCGTTCGCCGAGCTGCAGCGCGCCGGCCTGGAGGCCGTCGAGGCGGGTGGCGAGGACGCCGCCGAGAACGGTCAGTCGCGGGTGGCCCGCACGGACCCGCCCGCGGGCACCGTGCTCGACCCGACGCAGAACAAGCGCGTCACGGTGTTCTTCGTGAACAACCGCGAGGTCGAGGTGCCGGACGTCGCCCGCAAGAAGGTGCGGGAGGCCAAGGAGGAGCTCGAACGGGCCGGCCTGAAGGTGAAGGTCGAGTTCAACAAGAGCAACAACGCGACCGTGGTGAACCAGTCGATCCCGCCGGGTCAGCGGGTGCGGCGAGGAACCGAGATCACGATCGTCGGCCTCTAGCAGGGGCAAAGCGAAGGGCCCCGCGTTCACGACGCGGGGCCCTTCGTTCTTCAGCTGGTCTTCAGGAAACGCTCAGGAGCGCAGCATCTCGGCCACGAGGAACGCGAGCTCCAGCGACTGCTGCGTGTTCAGGCGCGGGTCGCACGCCGTCTCGTAGCGGCCGGCGAGGTCGTCGTCCGAGATCTCCTGGGCGCCGCCGAGGCACTCGGTGACGTCCTCACCCGTGAGCTCGATGTGGATGCCGCCGGGGTGCGTGCCGAGCCGGCGGTGCACCTCGAAGAAGCCCTGGACCTCGTCGACGATGCGGTCGAAGTGCCGGGTCTTGTAGCCGGTCGACGACTCGTGCGTGTTGCCGTGCATCGGGTCGCACTGCCAGATGACCTTGTGGCCGCTGGCCTCGACCTTCTCGATGATGCCGGGCAGCACGTCGCGCACCTTCTGGTTGCCCATGCGCGAGATGAGCGTCAGGCGGCCCGGCTTGTTGTACGGGTCGAGGCGCTCGACGTACTCGACGGCCATCTCCGGCGACGTCGTCGGGCCGATCTTGAGACCGATCGGGTTCGACAGCATCTCCGCGAACGCGATGTGCGCGCCGTCGAGCTGACGGGTGCGCTCACCGATCCACACGAAGTGCGACGACAGGTCGTAGAGCCGGGGCTCGTCACCCGTCGTGTCGAGGCGCAGCAGCGCGCGCTCGTAGTCGAGGAGCAGCGCCTCGTGCGAGGCGAAGATCTCCGTGCCGTGCAGCGACTGGTCGTTCACGCCGCACGCGGACATGAACTTGAGGCCGCGGTCGATCTCGCCGGCCAGCGCCTCGTAGCGCTCGCCGGCGGGCGAGGTGCGCACGAAGTCGCGGTTCCAGTCGTGCACGCGGTGCAGGTCGGCGAGACCCGCGCCGGTGAGCGCACGGAGGAGGTTCATGGCCGCGCCCGCGTTGGCGTACGCGCGGATCATGCGGCCGGGGTCGGCGATGCGCGCCTCGGGGGTCGCGACCAGGGAGTTGATGATGTCGCCGCGGTAGGACGGCAGGCCGAGGGCGTCGATGCCGGACGAACGCGGCTTGGCGTACTGGCCGGCGATGCGGCCGACCTTCACCACGGGAAGGCTCGCGCCGTAGGTCAGCACCACGGCCATCTGCAGCAGGGTCCGGATGTTCGCGCGGATGTGCGGCTCGGTGTTGTCAGCGAACGTCTCCGCGCAGTCACCGCCCTGCAGCAGAAATGCCTCACCGTTCGCGACCTGCGCCAGTTGCGTGTGCAGCCGGTCGATCTCGGCGGGCACGGTGATCGGCGGCACGCTCTCGAGCACGGTCCGCACGCGACGCACCTGTTCGGCGTCGGGCCACTCGGGCTGCTGGGCGGCCGGGCGCGACAGGGCGTCGTCCAGGCGCTTGCGCATCTCGGGAGGCAGCGGCGGAAGCTCGGGAAGCGTGTCGATGGGCACGTCCACGGTCCAGTTCACGCTGCTCATCCTAGTTGTCTCACACTGAGAGACCCTGCCGGGCCTGTCAGCTGTCCAGCACGTGGTTTCCACGCGACGTGGCCCACACGGCAGCCGGGTGAAGTCTGTTACTTGTCAACGATCGCCCTCTGCCCTATCGAGACGTCTCGCTGCATGATGTGGGCCATGGACGCCACCCGATTGGATGACAGCACCGCGACCCGGCTGCTGGGCATCGCGATCGACAACATCCAACGCGATCACCCGGTGCACTGGACGCACGTGATCGACGGAGACCACCGCCTCGTGCCACAGCGGGTGCTGCATCCCGTGTTCGCCGGGTCGTTCGACTGGCACTCGTGCGTGCACCAGACGTGGCTCGCCGTGCGGCTGCTGCGACTGCGCCCCTCTCTCTCGGGAGCGGACACGGCGCGCAACGCCCTCGACAAACTCGTCACGGCCGACAACTGCGCCGTCGAGGCCGACTTCTTCGCCTCCCCGGCCGGCCGCTACTGGGAGCGCCCGTACGGCTGGGCGTGGCTGCTGCTGCTCGACGCGGAACTGCGCACCTCGGACCTGCCGTGGTCGGTCGCGCCGATCGCGGACGTGCTGCGCGACCGATGGCTGGAGTGGGTCTCGGCCGCGCGCCTGCCGATCCGCACCGGCACGCACAGCAACACGGCGTTCGCGACGGGCCTGGTCTTCGACTCCGCCATGGCTCTGGGCGACACCGAACTGGCCGACGCGTGCGTCGCCGCCGCCTTGCGCTGGCACCAGGGCGAGGCCGGGTACGGCGGCTTCGAACCGGACGCCGCCGACTTCCTCTCCCCCGCGCTGACGACGGCCGACCTGATGCGCCGCGCCCTGCCCGCCGACGCGTTCGCCGACTGGCTCGACGCCTACCTGCCGGACCTGACGTCGGAACGGTGGCGCGTGCTGCGCGAGCCGTTCCCGGTCGACGACCCCAGCGACCCGTACGGCTCGCACCTCGCCGGGCTCGCGTTGTCGCGTGCCTGGAACTGGGAGGCGATCGCGGACGCCCTCCCGGACGGGCACCGGTACGTCGACCTGGCCCGCACGGCTTCGGCGGCGCACCGCGAGGCCGGGTGGAGCTACGTGTTCGGCGGGCACGGCTACATGGCCGACCACTGGCTCGGCACGTTCGGCGCGTACCTCGACGTGAAGGCCTTCTGACCCGGAACTGATATATCGGATATCACTGGCCGCTACATCACTGGCCGCTATCTCACTGACTGGCGGTGAGACCGGCGCGCCGGATCAGGGTGAGCGCGATGCCCGTCGCCGCCGCGTGCACGGAGGCGGCGTGCGCACGCGGGTCGAACCGGGTCGTCGGCCCGGCGACGCTCACCGCGGCGACGACGGCGCCGTCGCGGTCGAGCACCGGCGACGCCACGCAGCACAGCCCGACGCGGGACTCCTCGAACTCGTAGGCCACCCCCGTCTCGCGGATGGTGGCGAGCTGACGCCGCAGCATCCCGGGCGTTGCGATCGTGCGCGGCGTCCGGCGCTCCAACGGGCCTGAGAGCACCGAGGTGCGCAACGGCGCGGGTGAGTGCGCGAGCAGGGCCTTGCCGATCGCCGACGCGTGCAACGGCATCCGGCCGCCGAGGCGTGACGGCGTCGGCGTCTGCCGGTGGCCGCCGATCTTGGCGACGTAGACGACGTCGTGCCCCTCCGTGATGCCGAGGTGGACGGTCTCGTGGGTGCGCTCGTAGAGGTCTTCCAGGTACGGCGTGGACACCTCGACGAGACGGCGTTCGACCGAGGCGCGGATGCCCAGCTGGAACAGGTGGCCGCCGAGGCGGTAGCCGCGGGTGCCCCGGTCGAGCAGGCGGACCTCGACCAGGTCGCCGAGCAGGCGGTGCAGGGTCGCCTTGGAGAGACCGGTGCGGCGGCCCAGTTCGGCGAAGCCGAGCTCGTCGTCGTCGGCTCCGAACGCGTTCAGCACCGTCATCACCTTGCCGAGCAGGGTGTTCGGGACCTCGGTCATCACCTGATCGTGCCACTGAGTTCCGGTGAGCGGAACTTTCCGGTGTCCACCCGCCTAGGACCGCCTCCACGATGTGCGGCATGAACGAAGTCCGAACCGCAGCGGAGCGACTCGCGCAAGCGACCCGCGACAAGGTCACGTGTGCGCCCGTCCGGGATCTCGTCGGCGACGCCGAGGCCTACGAGGTGCAGCAGCTCAACATCGCCGCGCGCGTCGCGGACGGCGCCGTCAGGGTCGGGCGCAAGATCGGCCTCACGTCGCCCGCCGTGCGCAAGCAGCTCGGGGTCGACCAGCCGGACTTCGGGGTGTTGCTCGACGACATGGCGTTCAAGGACGGCGACGTGCTGCCGACCAACCGGTTGTTGCAGCCGCGGGTCGAGGCCGAGGTGGCGTTCGTGCTGAGCGACGACCTCGACGAAGGCCCGTTCGACGAGGTGTCGGTCGCGAAGGCGGTCGGGGCCGTGCTGGCGTCGCTCGAGATCGTGGACAGCCGCGTCGAGGGCTGGAACATCACCTTCGCCGACACGGTCGCCGACAACGCCTCGGCCGGCCTGTACGTGCTCGGCAGCGAGCAGAGGGACCTCCGGGACGTCACGACCAGCGACGTCCGGATGGTGCTGAAGCTGAACGGCGAGGAGCGGTCGACCGGCACCGGCGCCGACTGCATGGGCGACCCGCTGACCGCCCTCGCCTGGCTCGCCACGACGTCGGCGGCGCTCGGCACCCCGCTGAAGGCGGGCGAGGTCGTGCTGAGCGGCGCGCTCGGTCCCGTGGTGCCGGTGCAGGCGGGCGACGAGGTCGAGGCGACCATCACCGGGCTCGGCACCGTCCGCGCGATCTTCGGGGAGAGCGCGTGAAGGTCGCGATCATCGGGTCGGGCAACATCGGCACCGACCTCGTCATCAAGGTGCTCAAGCGGTCCAGCGCGCTCGAGGTGGCGGCGCTCGTCGGCATCGATCCCGGCTCCGACGGCCTCGCCAAGGCCCGCGCGCTCGGCGTCGCCACCACGTCGGACGGCATCGACGGCCTCGTGACCATGCCCGGCTTCGAGGACGTCGAGATCGTGTTCGACGCGACGTCCGCGGGCGCCCACGCGAAGCACGCCGAGATCCTCGCACGGCACGGGAAGAAGGTCATCGACCTCACCCCGGCGGCGATCGGGCCGATGGTGGTGCCGACGGTCAACCTGGACGAGCACCTCGACGCGCCCAACGTCAACATGGTCACCTGCGGCGGCCAGGCCACGATCCCGATCGTCGCCGCGATCAACACGGTCACGCCCGTGCCGTACGCGGAGATCGTCGCCTCGATCTCGTCGCGCAGCGCCGGCCCCGGCACGCGGGCGAACATCGACGAGTTCACCGAGACGACCGCGCAGGCCATCGCGGACGTCGGCGGCGCGCGGCGGGGCAAGGCCGTCATCGTGCTCAACCCCGCCGACCCGCCGATCACCATGCGGGACACGGTGTTCGCGCTCGTCCACGCGCCGGACCCGCTCACGCAGCACCGGATCCGCGAGTCCGTCGAGTACATGATCACGCAGGTCGCGGCCTACGTTCCCGGCTACCGCCTCAAGCAGCCGGTGCAGATCGACCCGGTCGACCAGCCGCACACGCTCACGGAGGAACCCGTGACGCACCAGGTCACGGTGCTGCTGGAGGTCGAGGGCGCCGCCGACTACCTGCCCTCCTACGCGGGCAACCTGGACATCATGACCAGCGCGGCGCTCCAGGTCGCCGAAACGATGGCAGCAGCGAAGGCCCCCAAGGAAGTCACGGTGCGCGCATGAAGCTCTACCTCCAGGACGTGACGCTCAGGGACGGCATGCACGCCCTGCGGCACCGCATCGACCCTGCGAAGGTCACCGAGATCGCCAGGGCGCTGGACCAGGCCGGGGTCGACGCCGTCGAGGTCTCGCACGGCGACGGCCTCAGCGGCGGCTCGCTCGTCTACGGGCCCGGCAGCCACACCGACTGGGAGTGGATCGAGGCCGCCGCGGAAGCGTTGACCCAGGCCAAGCTCACGACGCTGCTGCTGCCGGGCATCGGCACGCTTTACGACCTGAAACGTGCGCACGGCCTTGGCGTGCAGTCGGTTCGTATCGCCACGCATTGCACCGAGGCCGACATCTCGGCCCAGCACATCGCCGGCGCGCGCGACCTCGGCATGGACGTGTCGGGGTTCCTGATGATGAGTCATCTCGCCGAACCGAAAGAGCTCGCACGGCAGGCGAAGCTCATGGAGTCGTACGGCGCGCAC
This sequence comes from Lentzea sp. NPDC058450, assembly GCF_042721395.1. Taxonomy (NCBI): domain Bacteria; kingdom Bacillati; phylum Actinomycetota; class Actinomycetes; order Pseudonocardiales; family Pseudonocardiaceae; genus Lentzea; species Lentzea sp. NPDC058450. The sequence continues at coordinate 273,197 of NZ_JBHXLO010000005.1, read as the reverse complement.
TGCGTCTACGTGACGGACTCCGGTGGCCGCCTGCTGCCGAACGACGTCCGCGACCGCATCCGCGCCTACAAAGACGTACTGGAGGAAACAACCGAGATAGGCATTCACGCCCACGAGAACCTCTCACTCGCGGTCGCGAACTCCATCACGGCCGTCGAGGAGGGCGCGAACCGCGTCGACGCCTCGCTGGCCGGGCTCGGCGCGGGAGCGGGCAACTGCCCCATCGAGCCGTTCGTCGCCGTCGCGAACCTCCAGCAGTGGCAGCACAACGCCGACCTGTTCCAGCTCCAGGACGCCGCCGACGACCTCGTGCGGCCGCTCATGGACAAGCCCGTGCGCGTCGACCGCGAGAGCCTCACCCTCGGCTACGCGGGCGTCTACGGCTCGTTCCTGCGCCACGCCGACACGGCCGCCCAACGCACGGGCGCCGACGTCCGCACGCTCCTGCTGGAGGCGGGACGCCGGCGCCTGGTGGGCGGTCAGGAGGACATGCTCACCGACATCGCCCTGGACCTGACCAAATAGTTGGTTGGCCAGGTAGCCGGCGACCGAACAGTTGGTTGGCCGGCTACCTGGCGACCGAACAGTTGGTCGGCCGGGTGCTGGCCACCGAACAGTTGGTTGGCCGGTCACCAGGCCACCGAACAGTTGGTTGGCCAGGTAGCCGACCACCGAACAGTTGGTTGGTTGTCTGAGGCAGCCGGCCACCGAACGGTTGGTTGGTTGTCTGAGGCAGCCGGCCACCGAACAGTTGGTTGGTTACACGGCGAACGTGGTTCCGATGCCCATGCCGGTAATCCATTCCGGCACGGGCTCGTAGCTCGTCCACACCAGCGGCAGGCCGACGGCGACCTGTCCGATCAGCCAGCAGCGGATCTCGTGCCCGCCGCTGCCGGCGTGGTCCTCCAGGGCCTCGTGCCCCAGCGCCGCGACCTCCCCGGCCGACCCCACCGCCAGCCGGTCGAGGAACCACTCGTCCCACACCGCGTTGACGCGCGCCTCCGGGTTGCCCCCCATCGCCCGCACCCGAGGCTCCCGCGCCGCCGCGAACTCCTTCGCGTAGGCCCGGCCCCGGATCAGCGACTCACGCCGCTCCCCCACCACCGAGGGATCGCGCGGGTCGTTGGACGGCAACCAGTGCGACAACCCGCCCGAGGCGACGACCAGCACACGTCCGGGGAACGCCGACGACCGCAAAGCCGCCCCGAGCGCACGCCCGAGCTCCACGCACCGGTCCAGCGACGGCAACGGGGGCGCGGCCGTGTTGACCACCAGTGGCACCAGCGGCAGCGTCGTGCCGCCGGTGATCATCTCGTAGCTCTGCACGATCCCGTGGTCGACCGTCAGCGAGTACGACAGCGACACGTCGAAGCCCGCGTCGGCCAGCCCGCTGTGCGCCGACCAGGCCAGCGTCCGCTCCACCGGCAACGGCCCCGAGCTGCTGCCGAAGTCGCCGAACCCCACCGCCTCCTCGACGCCCAGCACGAACGGCGGCATCACGTCGTAGAAGTTGGCGTGGAAGTGGTCCGGCCCGACCACGACGATCGCGTCGGGCGCCAGCTTCTCCACCGCCGCCCGCACCCGGTCCGCGTCCCGCAGGAACACCGACCCCGGCCCCTCGACACCCTCCGGCGGCAGCAACGTCGCGAACGGGCTGTGCGACATCCCCGCGAATCCGATGATCTCGGCCATCAGGACGGGTCCTTTCCGTGCAGCAACCAGGTGCGGTGCGTGTCGAGGAACTCCGAGACCTTCTCCCACTGCGGCCAGTGCCCGGCGTCGTCGATGACGTGCAGCCGCGCGTCCGGCAGCCACCCGAGCAGCATGTCCGCCTCGTCCAGCCCGCCCGTCGGATCGTGGCTGGTCCACAGCAGCAACGTCGGCGCCGCGACCTTCCCCACCCATTCCGGGTCCCACGCGAAGTCCTTGCGCACCACCGGGTCCTGCAACACCAGCGTGTTGGTGATGGCCTGCACGAACCCCGGTCGCGAGTACACCTGGCGACGGAGGTTCACCAGTTCGTCGGTGACCATCTCCTTGTGGTGGAACAGGAACTCCACCCGCCGCCGCACGGTCTCCTCGCTCGGGTCGAGCACCGCGGCCATCGTGCTGTCCCGCATGCGTTGCATGACCTCGGGCTTGTTCGCGATGTTGCCCGGCGTGTTCAGCACCAGCCGGTCGACACGGGAAGGGAAGTGCGCGGCGACCCACGCGACCACCCAGCCGCCCAACGACTCCCCGGACAGGTGCGCGCGCTCGACGCCTAACGCGTCCAGCAGTCCCACGAGGTGCTCGGACAGCACGTCGATCGTGTACGGCAGGTCGGGCAGGTCGGACCAGCCGTGCCCGATCATGTCGTAGGCGGTGACGTGGAAGTCCTCGGCCAGGCCTGCGATGTCCCGCGCGTACGCCTCCAGGTGGCCGCCGGTGCCGTGCAGCAGCACGAGTTCCGGACCGGCCCCGGCCTGCAGGACCCTCGTTCGCACGGTGTGGCCGCGCACCGGGACGTCGACGTGCCGCACCACATGGTCCACATGCGACAGTTCGCCCCAGATGCTGACGTGTTCGGGAATCACTGTTCCTCCCCTTGTGTGTCGAAACGGGCGCGGGCCTCGTCGAACGTCGCGAGGCCGGCGCTCTGCCTGCGGGCGAGCCCGAACAGCGCGAGCAGCCGCGAGTTCTCGATCGTGAGGAACTCGACCGGGTGCTCCGAAGAGTCGTTGTAGTGGCGGTGCCAGGTCCACGGCGGCGTGTAGACGAACGAGCCGGTGGTCCACGACACGGTGTCGCAGGCGTCGGGTTCGGCGAGCTGGATCTCGCTGTGGCCCTCGCCGGAGATCACGAAGTGCACGGTCTCGTGGTAGTGCCGCTGCATGTCCGAGCTCTCGCCCGGCGGGATGACCTGCCGGAACAGTTCGAAAGTCGACGTCGGCAGCTTGCCCGCGATGCGCAACGTCGTCGGGTTCGGCACCGCGCCCGGCGGGATCGTCTCCAGCTCGTCGTCGTGCACGACCAACGGCCGCGCGCCGTCCGGCCGGACCGCGTGGGTGAGCGCCCCGAGGAAGTCGGTCATGGCGAAGTCGGGTCCTGAGGTGGCCAACTCGATCCCTTTCAGCCTGTCTTGATTCACACGGAGAACTCGGTGCGTCCGCCGTCGACGGTCAGCACGGTGCCGTTGACGTAGGAAGCCTGCGGTGAAACCAGAAACGCGACGGCGGCGGCGATCTCGCTCGGATCGGCGGCGCGCAGTGCGGGGATGTCCGCCATGTCCGCAGCCGCGGCGGTGTCGAAGTCCACGCCCAGCGACTCCGCCCTGCGCACCAGCACCTCCATCCGTCGCGGAGTCAGCGTCGCGCCCGGTGCGACGCAGTTGACCGTGACGCCGTCCGCCGCGAACTGCCGTGACGCCAGCTTCATCGCCGACGTCACGGCAGCGCGCAGCACCGTCGACGACGCCAAGCCGGGTTGCGGCTGCCGCACGGCCGTCGAGGTGATCGTGACGACCCGGCCGTACCCCCGCCGCGCCATCACCGGCAGGGCCTCTCGCAGCAACGCGAGGGGCCCGAGCAGCAACAGGTCGAGGTCGCGGTGCCACTGCGCGTCCGGCACGTCGAGGAGCGAGCCCGGTGACGGGCCGCCCGCGTTCACGACCAGCACGTCGAGCGAGCCGAACCGGTCGGCGACGTCACCGACGACCGCGGTGGCCTCGGCCGGATCGGCGAGGTCGCAGACGAGGTAGTCGGCGCCGAGCGCCCCGGCGGTCTCCTTGAGCGTGGCCTCGGTGCGTCCGGCCAGCACGACGCGGTGCCCGCTCTCGACGAGCGCCGCGGCCGTCGCCGCACCGATTCCGCCGGCGCCGCCTCCGACGAGCGCGACCCGCGTGGTGTTTGCGTCCATGAGCTCCTACAGTCGCCGTGTGCGAATGGTTGACCAAGGATGAGTCCCAGTCACCGGGACTCGCAGTCAGGCGAGCCGAGCGGTTCACTCGAACGCGCGGCGGCGATCCTCGACGCGTTCGACGTGACGCACCGCGAGCTCGGCCTCGCCGAGCTGGTGCGCAGGTCCGGGCTGCCGCGCTCGACGGTGCACCGCACGGCGGGGCGCATGATCGAGCTCGGCTGGCTCGACAAGCCGGGCGACCGCTACCGGATCAGCACGGGCCTGTTCAAGCTCTCCAGCCTGGTGCCCGTGCGGCATGAGCTGCGGGAAGCCGTGCTGCCGTTCCTCCAGGACCTCTACGCCGCCGCCCGCGTCACCGTGCAGCTCGGGGTGCTCGACGGCACCCGCGTGCTGGTCGTGGACAAGATCACCGGGCACCGGCCGATGCCGATGCTCGACCAGGTCGGCGGCGTGATCCCGGCGCACTGCTCGGGGCTGGGCCGCGCGATGCTCGCCTACGCCGACGCGTCCACTGTGGACGCGGTGATCGCCGCGGGCCTGGAACGCCGCACTCCCCGCACGATCACCAGCCCGACGACGTTGCGCCGTGAGCTCGCCGCGATCCCGGACCGGGGCTGGGCCTACGACCGCGAGGAGGGCATCGTCGGCATCAGCTGCATCGCCGCGCCCATCTTCAGCGCTGGTGGCGGGGTTGCGGCAGCGTTGTCGGTGACGGGGCCGAGCGCGGCGGTGCGCCCGGAACGGATCGGCCCGGCCGTGCGGATGGCGGCAGCGGCGGCGACGCGCGCCTACTCGACGCGGCGCTGGGAGTCCCACTAGCCGGGACTCCTGGTTGGTCGCCGGCGGCTGAGCGCCCCACAGTGTGCTCCGTCACGTCCTCACCGAGGAGGCCAAGGATGCGAGTCGCGATCATCGGCGCCGGAGTCGCCGGCCTGACCACCGCGAAGGTGTTGTTGCAGGCAGGGCACGAGGTCGAGGTCTTCGACCGCACACCGGACGTCGGCGGCGTGTGGAGCCGCACCCGGCGGTACCCCGGCCTCACCACGCAGAGCCCGAAGGCCCAGTACTCGTTCTCGGACTTCCCGATGCCGAAGGACCTGCCGGAGTGGCCGACCGGCGAGCAGGTGCAGGCGTACCTGGAGGCCTACACGTGGCACTTCGGCGTCGACGCGTGCCTGCGCCTGGAAACGACGGTGACGTCCGTGGTGCCCGTGGGCAGCGGCTGGGAACTGACGACGCACACCGGTTCGACGTACCGCTACGACCGCGTGGTGGTGGCGAACGGCGTGTTCTGCGAACCGCTGGTGCCGGACTTCCCCGGCCGTGACGAGTTCGAGGCGGCCGGTGGGCGGGTGCTCGCGGGCACCGAGTTCCTCGACGTCGAGGAGGCGCGCGACAAGCACGCGCTCGTCGTCGGGTACGGCAAGTCCGCGTGCGACGTGACGGTGCCGATCAGCGGGGTCGCCGCGAGCACCGACATCATCGCGCGCCAGTTGCTGTGGAAGGTGCCGCGCAAGATCGCCGGTGTCGTGAACTTCAAGATGCTGCTGCTGACGCGCATGGGCGAGGGACTGTTCCGCTACCGGTGGGTGCGCGGGTTCGAGAAGTTCCTGCACGGCCCGGCGAACAAGATGCGCCGGTCGATGCTCAACTCGCTCGGGTCGGTGTCGGTCAAGCAGTTCGGGCTCGCGAAGCACGACCTGGTGCCGTCCGGGCAGATGGAGGACATCGTCAAGGGCGCGATCGGCCTGGCCACCGAAGGGTTCTTCGAGGGCGTCGAGTCCGGGGCGATCCGGGTGCACCGCGACCGGACGATCGCGCGGTTGAAGGCCGGCGGCGCGGAACTGTCGGACGGCACGGTGCTGCCCGCGGACCTCGTCGTGTGCGCGACCGGGTTCACGCAGGGCGTGCCGTTCCTGCCCGACGCCGTCCAGCAGCGGCTGTTCGACGAGCGCGGGAACTTCGTGCTGTACCGGCAGATCCAGCCGATCGACGTGCCCGGCCTCTACTTCAACGGCTACAACTCGTCGTTCTTCAGCCCGTTGAACGCGGAGATGGCGGCGTTGTGGATCGCGGCCGACCTGGTGGGAGCGCTCTCGCTGCCCGACGCCCAGGCTCGCCGGGCGGACGTCGTGGCACAGCTGGCGTTCATGGACGGCGCCACGAACCGGCACCACTGCCGTGGCACGAAGATCATCCCGTTCTCGCTGAAGAACGCCGACGAGGTGCTCGCGGACCTCGGGTTGCAGATCAGCAAGGCGACCCGAGCGTCGCACTGGCTCAACCCGGTCGCGCCCTCGGCGTACCGCAAGGTCACGCCCCAGTTGCTCGCCCGGCTCAGTCGAAATGAGGTTGGAGACCATGGAAACCCCCGTGAAGCATCACGTCTACCGCAGCGGTGAGGGCACGAACGTCGGCGCGATCGGCCTGGGCATCTACACGCGGCTGACCGGCGCGGACACCAAGGGCGCCTACTCGTTGTTCGAGTACGTGGTGCCGCCGAACCTGGGCGGGCCGCCCACGCACATCCACTCGCGCGAGGACGAGCTGTTCACGTGCGTGCAGGGGCGGGTCGTGGTCGAGCTCGACGGCGAGGAGCACGTGCTGGGGGCCGGGGACTCGCTGCTGATGCCGCGCGGGGTGCCGCACATGTTCCACAACCCGTTCGACGAGGAGACGCGGGTGGTGGCCGTGGTGTCGCCTCCCGGCCTGGAGAACTACTACCAGGCGTTGTCGGAGCTGCCTCCCGGTCCGCGCGACATGAAGCTGGTCGCGGAGATCATGGTGCAGCACGGTCTTTCGTTGCAGAAGAAGCCATGAGCCGCGCGGAGATGGTGCGGCGGATGTGTGCCGCCGTGGACGGCGGTGACGCTGAGGCCTTCGGCGCCTGGTTCGCTGCCGATGCTCGTTACGTGTTCGGGAATTCCGAGCCCTTGATCGGGCGGGACGCCGTCGTAGCGGCGACCGCCGGTGCCGCCGGGGCGTTGCCGTGGGTGCGGCACGTGATCGACCAGGTGGCCGAGGTCGGGGACCAGTTGTTCTGCCGGTTCACCATCGAGACCGAGGCACGGGACGGGAAGCAGCTCGCGTTGCCGTGCGTGACGGTGATCTGGATGTCCGGGGACGAGATCGTGGACTACCGCGTGCACATGGACATAGCGCCGGCACTGGCGTGAAAGGGGCCCGGGTTCACCGGGCCCCTTTTCCGTTACGCGGCTTGGACGTGCTGGGCGGCCGGGCGGCGGAGCGTGGCGAGGAACCGTTGGCAGGACTCGAAGTCCAGCTCGTCGCAGCGCCAGGCGACGTGGCCGTCGGGGCGGATCACGTACAGGGCCTGGGAATCTGGTTCGGTGAGGCCGTAGTGCTCGAACACCTGCGGTGAGTCGGCGCGGTGCACGCGGTCGTCCGTCCGTCGTTCGACGCGGGCGACCAGGTGGTGCACGACGTCGAGTCCGGCGAGCTCCGCGGTGTGCGCGGTGATCTCCTCCGTCGTGAGGTGTTTGCGGGACAACGCGACCACGTGCAGCTGGTAGTCCTGGAGCAGGTCGAACACCTGCTCGCGGTCGTTGATGCGCGCGTCGGGGACGCGCTGGCCCGCCAGGGGTCCCTTGAGGGAGTAGAGCAGCTCGTTGACGTTGATGTCGCTCGGCCGGTAGCTCAGGCTGATCTGGCTGAGCCGCTGGAACGACTTGCGGTGCGGGAGGGGTGCCGCCGACATCCGTCCGATCAGGAACGGGCCGGCGGTGTCGCGCAGCCAGGCCTGGGGGCCTTTCAGCCCTGCCGCGACGCGGTAGAGGCGGTCGGTGAACTTCAGCAGCCTCACGCCCGCGGGGTGCCGTTCGGCGGAGTAGGTGTCGAGCAGGTCGACGTCGTCGTTGATCGCGGTGGCGAGCTTCCAGGCGAGGTTGGCGGCGTCGTGCAGGCCGGTGTTCATGCCCTGGCCGCCCGCCGGGGAGTGGATGTGGGCGGCGTCGCCGACGAGGAACCCTCGGCCCTTGCGGTAGTCGTCGACGCCTTTGAGGTGGACCTGGTAGCGGCTGGTCCAGATCGGTTCGCTGAGGGTGACGTCGAGGTTCATCGCCTTGCGGAGTTCACGCTGGAGGTTGTTCAGGTCGAACTCGGCCTCCGGGTCGCCGAAGTCGGTGACCATGACCCTGGACGTCTCGGCGCCCCTGAGGGGAAGGAACAGGCCGATGCGGTCGCGGTTCATGAACACCCGGAAGTGCGCGTGGTCGAGCGGCCAGTCGACCTTGCAGTCGGCCAGCAGGTAGCGCTGGCCGTACTTGTCGCCGCTGAAGCCGATGCCCAACTGGTTGCGGACCGTGCTGTGCGCGCCGTCGGCCCCGACGACGTACTGGGCGGTGATGGTCCGCCCGCCCGCGGTCGCGGTGACGGCGTCCTCGGTCTGGTGGAGGTGCGTCAGCCTCGTGCCGCGGCGGACCGTGACGCCGTGCCGCGCGAGGTCCTGGAGCAGCACTTCCTCCACTTCGGACTGCGGCGCCATCAGGATGAACTGGTACGGCGTGGTCGCCGCCCTGGCCCGGTCGAAGTCGAGGCCGCCGACGTGCCTGCCCCTGATGTGGAAGCGGATGCCGGTGGTGACGACGCCGCGCGCGAGCAGCTCGTCGGCGAGTCCGATGCCGCGGAACAGCTCGATCGTGCGGGCCTGGACGGCGAACGCCCGCGACTCGGTGGCCGGTCCGGCGTTGGCGTCGACCACGCACACCTTGACGCCCTGCCGGACCAGCAGCGCCGCGGTCATGAGCCCGCTCGGCCCGGCGCCGACGACGAGCACGTCGCAGTCGTAGCGGGGCAGGCGCGGTCCCGCGTTCTTCGGCGGAGCGACCGACGGTTTCGGACGGGTTCGCGACTTGCCCAGGTTGACCAGGAAGCCGCGGCCGGGGCGGGCGGTCACCTGGGGCAGCGGGTTGCCCCGGATCCTGCCCCACATGCGGCGGGTGAGCAGGAAGAGCAGGGTGACGACGGCGAAGACCAGCAGACCCACGGCTACCTCACCGCCGGCAGGTCGCTCGACATGCGCAGGAACTGCTGCACGAGCGGTCCCTCGACGAGCGGCCGGATCGCCTGGACGAACTCCTGGACGTACGGCTCGGCGAGGTGCTTCTCGAGGTCCTGCTTCGACCGGAACATCTCGTAGATCACGAACTGCCGCCGGTCGGCCCGGTCGCGGTGGACGTGGAACTCGATCGAGCCCTCTTCCGCGCGCAACGGCTCGACCAGCCCGAGGATCAACGCCTCGACCTCGTCCTCGTGGCCGGGCCTGGCCGTCGCGAACCCGAGGTGCGTGTACGGACCTGTCTCGTCCGCGTCCGGCTCGGGCAGGACCGGTGCTACTCGCGCGTCGCTCATCAGCTCTCCTGAGGCTGCTCAACGGATGGTGAATTCACCATCGCAGTCAGCGAGAGCGCGATCACAGCGCGAGTCCCAGCGAGCGGGACTGCCCCGGACATCGTGGACGTCGTGGACACCGGCGGTATACAAGCAGAATGCCGGGTGTCGACTGTGCGTCGACACCCGGCATTCGCGAGCCGATATCCGATATATCAGGCCCGAGGATCAGGCCCGAGGATCAGGCCCGAGGATCAGGCACCGAAGAAGACCTCGGCCTCTTCGTAGCGCTCGGCCGGAACCGTCTTGAGCTCGGCCGTCGCCTCGGACAGCTTCACGCGGACGATGTCGGTGCCGCGCAGCGCGACCATGGTGCCGAAGTCACCGGCGGCGACGGCGTCGACGGCGTGCAGGCCGAAGCGGGTCGCGAGGACGCGGTCGTAGGCCGTCGGCGTGCCACCGCGCTGGATGTGGCCGAGGACGGCCGCGCGGGACTCCTTGCCGGTGCGGTCCGCGATCTCCTCCGCGAGCCACTGGCCGACGCCACCGAGGCGGACGTGACCGAAGGCGTCGCGCTCACCGGAGTGCAGCACCTCGGCGCCGCCCTCGGGGATCGCACCCTCGGCGACGACGATGATCGGGGCGAACTCGCTCTCGAAGCGGCGCTCGACCCACTCGACGACCTTCTCGACGCTGAACGGGCGCTCCGGGACGAGGATGACGTTCGCGCCACCCGCGAGACCCGAGTGCAGCGCGATCCAGCCCGCGTGCCGGCCCATGACCTCGACGACGAGCGCGCGGTGGTGCGACTCGGCCGTGGTGCGGAGGCGGTCGATGGCCTCGGTCGCGATGTGCACGGCCGTGTCGAAGCCGAACGTGTAGTCCGTGGCGCCGAGGTCGTTGTCGATCGTCTTCGGCACACCGACGACGCCGATGCCGTCGTCGGTCAGGCGCTTCGCGACACCGAGGGTGTCCTCGCCGCCGATCGCGACGATGGCGTCGATGTTGTTCGCCGCGATGGTCTCGCGGATGCGGTCGACACCGCCCTCGACCTTGTACGGGTTGGTGCGCGACGAGCCCAGGATGGTGCCACCGCGGGTGAGGATCTCCTCGACGTCCGCGAGGCCGATCTCCTTGGTGAGGTTCTCGATCGGGCCCTGCCACCCGTTGCGGAACCCGACGATCTCCCAGCCGTGTGCCTTGATGCCCTTGCGGACCACGGCCCGGATCACGGCGTTCAGACCGGGGCAGTCACCACCGCCAGTGAGCACACCGATGCGCATCTGCTTCCCCATCTCTCGTGTTCTGTGTCACGCAGACTTTCACGAGCTGTATCGGTGCAGCAACGCGGGGTCTCACCTACCGGACAGGGAACCCGATTTTGCGCCGCTGTTCCTCGATCACCTTCCAGCGCGCGAGGTTGTGCCGGGCGTCAGCGAGGGCGTCGTGGGCGTCCGCCGGAGGGGCGGGCAGCTTGGGGCGGCCGACGTCGTCCCAGCGTTGCCGCAGGTCGCGCGTGAACCGGGGCAGCGCGCGCGGCAACGCCGGCATGGCACCCCACAGCTGCGCGAGCGCCACGTGGTCGTAGGCGGCGAACCAGGCCCACAGCTCGACCTCGTCGCGCGCGGCGTTGCGGGCGCCGAGGAAGTCGAGCAGGTCCTCGCGGATGCGCTCACGGCTGCGCCACGCCTTGTCCGCGGGCGAGGGCAGCTGGTTGAGGACGTTCTGCCGCACCCACGGCCCCGCGCGATCGGGGTCGAACTCGGTGGACACGGCGTAGAACTCGCGGCCTTCCTCGTCGACCACACCGATCGACACGAGGTCGATCGTCAGCCCGTCCTCGATGAACTCACAGTCGTAGAAAAACCGCACCGCGACACCCTAGGGGTGCGGTCAGCTCGCCTTCTTCTCGGGCACCCGGTCGCTCTTCTTGCCCTGTTCGGGCACGTCGGCGGTCTGCTCCTTGGCCTTGGCCGCGTAGACGTCGACGTACTCCTGGCCGGAGAGCTCCATCAGCGCGTACATGATCTCGTCGGTGATGGACCGCAGCACGAACCTGTCACCCGACAGGCCCTCGTAGCGGGAGAAGTCGAGCGGCTTGCCGATCTTGATGCGGATCGGGTGCGGCTTCCACATGCGCGAGCCGATGGGGTTGGCCTTGTCCGTGCCGAACATCGCGACCGGGATGACCGGCGCGCCGGACTCCAGCGCGATCCACGCGACGCCGACCTTGCCCTTGTAGAGCCGGGCGTCGGGCGAGCGCGTGCCCTCGGGGTAGATGCCGAGCAGCTTGCCCTCGCGCACGATCCGGACGCCGGTGTCGAGCGCTCCCTGCGCGGCGGACGCGCTGGACCGGTCGATCGGCACCTGGCCGACGCCGGAGAAGAACCACTTCTGCAGCCTGCCCTTGATCCCCGTGCCGGTGAAGTACTCGATCTTCGCCGGGAAGGTCACCCGCCGCGACAGCATCAGCGGCAGGAAGAACGAGTCGGAGACGGCGAGGTGGTTGCTCGCCAGGATGGCGCCGCCGTCCTTCGGGATGTTCTCGGCGCCCTCGATGATCTTCGGCTGGAAGAACAGCCGCAGAATCGGTCCCAGGAGGACGTGCTTCATCAACCAGTACAGCACCTTGGGAAGCGCCTCCCTTAAGACCCCGCGAACCTTGATCCCGACAATCAGCCTACGGAGCCGACCGCATCTCACACAACGAGTCCCGTCTTAGTGCGTCACGGCGGCCGCTGAGCCGACTGCCGTAACCCGCAACACATCCGGCCCGTGCAACGATGTGGGGTCAGAGGGTTGCTGCTTTGTGGAGAGGCTCTGGATGAACGCCCGGCGCGACTCGACCGACGGACCGGAGAACGTCGACGAGCTCTTTGCCGAGATCGTCGCGGGTCTCGAACGGGACGGGGTCGGCAAGGACTGGCTCGACCTGGACGAGGCGAACACGGACACCGATGACGGGCCCGACAGCGGCCCTGAAGGCGGACGCAGCGGGCCGGAACCCCGCACGGCGGTCGCCGACGAGCCGGTGCCGGACCTCGACGACGAGCCGAAATACCGAGATCCGGCCGACGAGGACCACTACGTCCCGCCGGAGCCGCCGCCGTTCCCGGTGCTGCGCGCCTCGACCTTCGCGGCACTCGGCCTGTTCGTGCTGGGCATCCTGCTGCTGGTCGCGCCGGGCATCTTCGGACTCCAGTCGCGCATCGGCACGCCCCTGTCGCTGGTGGCGCTGTGCGCGGGCGTCGGCTGGCTGATCCTGCGCATGCGCAACACCCCGCCGCCGGACTCCGGATGGGACGACGGCGCCCAGGTGTGACACGTCACGCCGGATTCGGTAACGACGTGATAACGGCCACTCAAACCTTCAGATAACGATTCGGTCATGCCTACCGTGGCGCCCATGGACCAGATGCAGCACCTGATGATGGCCCGCGCCATGGCGACCCTGAGCAAGAAGGACGCGGAGCGCGCCAAGCGCCGCCGCCCGCGCATCCTGCGCCTGCTCGGCCGCTAGATCCCCGGTCCGGCCACGTCGGGCCGGACGATGGAGCAGGGTGTTCGCGGCGGGTGAACAACCCCGACACGCCCGCCGCGACACTCCACATCCGATATATCGGACGCTGCGCTACCAACCGGTTGGTTGCGTGGCACGGTGAGCGAGTCCCTGAGCGACCAACCGGTTGTTCGCACCGGTCAGGTGCGGCGTGAGTGGTTCCGCGTGCCCCGCGTGGTCAGGGAGGCGGCCATCTCGCGCGCCAGGGTCGCCGCGCCCACGATGCCCGCGTCGTCGCCGAGCTGTGCGGTCCGGATGCGGGCCAGCGGACGGTGGCCCGCCCCGGTGACGACGGAGGCGTAGCGCTCGCGGGCGTCGTCCAAGAACAGCGGCGCCGAGGTCGACACGCCTCCCCCGATGACGATCACCTCGGGGTCGTAGACGTCGGCGACGAGTGCCAGGCCCTCGCCCAGCCAGCGGGCCAGGTCGGCCATCGCGCGTTTGGCCAGCGGGTCGCCATCACGGGCGGCTCCGGCCACGCGGCGGCCCGTCACGGCCCGGGAGTCGCCGGCCGCCTCGCGGGCCAGGACGGTGGAGACGCCGGGGTGTTTGGCGAGCAGTTCCACGGCGGTGGCGCTCAGGGCCGTGCCGCTGCAGTAGCGCTCCCAGCAGCCGTTCTTGCCGCACGGGCAGGGGCGGCCGTCCGGGACGACGCGCAGGTGGCCCAGTTCGGGGGCCACGCCGTGGGCGCCGCGGAAGACCTCGCCGTTGAGCAGCAGGGCGGCACCGATGCCGGTGCCGATGGCGACCAGCACGGCGGTCTTGGCGCCTCGGGCCGCGCCGAAGCGGTGTTCGGCGAGGGCGGCGGCGTTCGCGTCGTGTTCGAGGACCACCGGCATGCCGAGGCGGTCGCTCATGCGGTCGGCCACGTCGGCCTGCCGCCACGCCAGGTGCGGCGCGAACCGGACCGTGCGGCGGTCCGAGGCGATGAAGCCCGCCACGGCGAGGCCTACAGCGTTCACGGCGTGGCGATCGGCCACTTCCTCCACGGCGGCGACGATCGCGTCCTCGAGAGCGCGCTCCCCGGCGGGCGTGGGGGCGCGGGAGGTGTCCAGGACGGAGCCGCGCGGGTCCACGACGCCCGCGCGCACGCTGGTGCCACCGATGTCCACTCCGACGGTGAGCACTAGTCGGTCTTCCTGACGACCTTGATGTGCTGCACGCGCCGGCCCGCGTCCGGCCGCGGCTCGTCCGAGGGGGGCGGCGGGGTGCCGGGTTCGCGCAGGGCCGCCCGCAGCACGGCGACCAGGCCCGCCGCGTGTTCGGCGGCCTTCGCGGCCAGTTCGGAACGGTCGCCGCGCAGCAGCGCCACGCCGTTGCACAGCGGGCACCAGCCGCACGTCTCGGGCGTGTGCGTGCCGTCGCCCGCCTCCGCGACGCGCTGCAGCCACGGCTGCATGCGCTCGGCCGCGGTGTCGAGCAGCAGCCGCAACTCCTCGGCGAGCTTGCCTGCGTTGTCCTGGGTCATCTACGAACTCCTGATCAGCGCCACGGTCAGCGCCAGAGGGAAGGGTCTGGACGGAACCCCACCGTCACGCCGCCCGAGTCCATCTCCGCACCGGTGACGATGCAGCGCCTCAACAACGACGGCAGCGCCACGAGCCGACGCCTGCTGTCGACGGTCAACGCCAGATCGTCGCCCACGCGCGCGAGGTCCAGCTCCGTGTCGTCGGCGAGCGGCAGCGCGATCCGCAGCGAGTACCGGGCGTCGAGGCCGCGTCCGCTGCCCGACACCTCCAGCATCGAGGCGGCGTCGGCGTCGCCCGGCAACGGGTCCGCGGAGCCGTAGAGCTGCTCGGCGACCTCCAGCAGCGCCGGCACGCCCACGGGCTCCGACGCGCGGTGGTCGACCGTGCGGATCTCGCCGATCCCGGTCAGCTCGGCCAGCACCGCGTCCTGCTCGTGCCGGCGGGTGCGCAGCCACGAGGCGGCGGCCCCGCGCGCGGCACCCGGCGACGGGACCAGCCGGTTCGCGATCACGCTGTCGACCCGGATTCCCTGCAACGCCAACGCCGTCAGCGTGCGGCGCGTCTCGGCGGCGACGACGCGCTCAGGCGTCAGCACCAGCCGCACCGAACACGACGACGGGTCCGCGAGCATCGACCGCAACGCGTCCAGCCGTTCGGCCAGACGACTCAGCGCATCGGCCGTGGCGTCCCACTTCTCGACGGTCCCGGTGCCCGCCACGCCCGCCAGCAACCCGCGCACCACGCGCCGGTGCGTCGGGAAGAGCCGCTCCAGGTACCCGGCGAACGCCTCCGGCAGCGACAGCAGCCGCAACGTCTCCGCGGTCGGCCCGCAGTCGACGACCACGACCTCCCACGGCCCGGACGCCGCGAGCCGCCGCACCTCGGCGAGTGCCAGCAGTTCCTCGACGCCCGGCAGCACGGTCAGTTCCTCGGCGTCGAGCTCGTCGACGCCGGCGCCTGCCAGCACGGTCCGGAGGTGCCCGCGCAGCTCTCCCCACGCCTCGTCCACGAGCCCACGCGGGTCGATCTGGCACGCGTACAGGCCCGCCGAGCCGTCCACTTCGGACGGTTCGGCGCCGAGCCGCACGTCGAGCGCGTCGCCCAGCGAGTGCGCGGGGTCGGTAGACACCACGAGCGCCTTGCGGCCGTTCGCCGCGAGCGAGGCGGCGGTGGCGGCCGACAAGGTCGTCTTGCCGACCCCGCCCTTGCCGGTGAAGAGCAGGACCCGGCTCAAGCCGCCTTCTCCGCGCGCTTCTTGAGCTCCTTGAGCGCGGTGTCGAGGATCAGCTTCTCGGCCTTGCGGCGGAACAGGCCGATCATCGGGATCACGAGCTGCACGGACAGCGTGTAGGTGACCTTGGTGCCGGTGCCGGACGGCGCCAGCACGTAGCTGCCCTGCTGCGCCTTCTGCATGGTGCCCTTGACGAGCTCCCACTTCACCGACAGACCGTCGGCGGCCCAGTCGTACTTCAGGGTGTACTCGTCCTTCACGGGACCCTGGTCGATCGCGAACCGCACCTGCTCGGCACGGCCGTCGTCGCGGGAGTCGAGGACCTCAACTTCCTTCATCCCGTTCGCCCAGTCCGGGTACGACGGGAAGTCCGCGATGATCGCCATGATCTTCTCAGGCGGAGCGTCGATGACGATGGACTGAGTGGACTCGTCGGCCATGAACGTGGAGGTTACTCGCGTGGTCACCAGTTGAGGACGTGAGGCTTGCCGCTGCGCTGGAAATGTCCCACGTTGACGCACTCGGTGAAGCCGACCCGCACCCGGCGCGCCAGCGGCTGGTGCACGTGCCCGAACACCGACCAGCGCGGACGTTCGCGCACGATCTTGTCCAGGGCGGCCCGCGAGCCCCATTCGGGACGGCGCGCGACGACGTCGTAGGTGAGTTCGGGCACCAGCGGCGGGATGTGCGTGCACAGCACGTCGACCTGACCCATCCGGTCGAGCGCGGCGGCCATGTCCTCCTCCGTGCGCAGGTACGGGAACCACGGCGCGTTGGGGTTGCGGACGAGCCCGGGCACCATCAGCCCGCCGCCCGCGAAGCCGAACCTGAGCCCGCCGATCTCCGCGGCCTCGCCGTCGAGGACGTGCACGCCGACCCCGGCGAACTGGGGCCACAGGTGCGGACTGTCCACATTGCCCGGTGTGGCGTACGTCGGCGCGGACATGGCCGCGAACAACGCCGTGTACTGCTCCAGCACTGCTTCCTCGACCACGGACCGCGCGTCGGCGAGACCGTCCCACAGGGAACGGATGTAGCTCGCCGTGTCCGCGCGCCGGGTGCCGCGGCGCAGCTCGGCGAAGATTCCGACCTTCTCCGCGCCGAAGACGCGGCCGAGGATTCCCCTGGAGTGGTCGTGGTAGTCGACGAAGTCGATCAGGTCGCCGAGCACGACCAGGGCGTCGGCGCCCTCACCGGCGCGCGCCAGCGCCTCCGCGTTGCCGTGCACATCCGAGACCACGTGAACCCGCACGCTTCCAACTTAGTTGACGCCGCATGGGGGTGTTCCTCAGGAGCCGGGCGCAATACCTTCTTGGCAAGATCACCCGGCTGGCGGGCAGCCTGCCGGACGACCGTCCTCCAGAGTCAGCTTGAGCCCCAGCGAGACGGACTTGGCGTCGAGCTGACGGCGTTGCACCTCACGGCGCGCGTCGCGGGGCGTGAACGACCCGGCGGGCGGGTCAGCGCGGAGGAAGTAGTGCAGCACAGTGCCGTCGAGCACCGGTTCGAGCCAGACCTCCATGGTGCCGACGAGCGCGCCGCCGACGGTCCAGCGCAGCCCCTCCTCGCCCCGGTCGGCGTAGACGTCGAGCTCCAGATCGGGCCAGAACCGACGCCACGACGAGGGCATCGCGAAGGCTGCGGCGACCACTCCGGGTGGTACCGCGAGGAAGGTCTCGTCGACGACGTCCACGCTGGCCATAAGGACAAAAGGTAACGGAAGGGCGTACCGACCTTTGTATCGCCGGAATCACACGCTAAGTTTCCCCACCAGTAACAAATCACCGTACGGAGGTTGACGTGCGCGAGTTCAGCGTCCCCGCCACCGCCGCTGTGGCTCCCGAGGAGAACCTCACCGACATGGTGTGGGCCAACGCGGAGCGCTTCGGCAACGCCGTCAGCTTCCGCAGGCAGGTCGACGGCACCTGGGTCGACATCACCGCGCGTGACTTCGCCGCGCAGGTCATGGCGGTCGCGAAGGGCCTGGTAGCCGCCGGTCTGGAGCTCGGCGACCGGGTCGGCCTGGTGTCCAAGACGCGCTACGAGTGGTCGCTGCTCGACTTCGCCATCTGGGCGGCGGGCGGCGTCGTGGTGCCGATCTACGAGACGTCGTCGGCGGACCAGATCGAGTGGATCCTGTCCGACTCCGGCGCGACGGCGGTGTTCGTCGAGGCGTCGTCGCACCGGACGATGGTCGACGACGTGGTCGGCAAGCTGCCCGAGCTGCGGCACGTGTGGCAGATCGAGGGTTCGGCGGCCGCGGTCGACGAGCTGACGGCGCTGGGCGCCGAGATCACCGACGAGCAGGTGCACGAGCGCCGCGGTCAGGTGCAGGCGGACGCCACGGCGACGCTGGTCTACACGTCCGGCACGACGGGCCGTCCCAAGGGCTGCACGCTGACGCACCGCAACCTGCTGTCCGAGGTGCGGTCGGCGCTGTCCCGGTTCCCGGAGATCCTCGCGGCCGGCAACTCGCTGCTGCTGTTCCTGCCGCTCGCGCACATCCTGGCGCGTGCCCTGTACCTCGCCTGCGTGTACTCGCGGGCGACGCTGGGCCACACCGCGGACGTGAAGAACCTCGTCGAGGACCTCGGCCAGTTCCGCCCGACGTTCGTCGTCGCGGTGCCGCGCGTGTTCGAGAAGGTCTACAACGGCGCGAAGCAGAAGGCGCACGCCGGCGGCAAGGGCAAGATCTTCGACGCCGCCGAGGCCACGTCCGTCGCGTACAGCCAGGCGCTGGACAACGGCGGTCCCGGTCTCGGGCTGCGGGTCAAGCACGCCGTGTTCGACAAGCTGGTGTTCACGAAGCTGCGGGCCGCTCTGGGCGGCCGGGCGATCGCGGCGGTCTCCGGTGGCGCGCCGCTGGGTGACCGGCTGTCGCACTTCTTCCGCGGCGCGGGCATCCCGGTCTACGAGGGCTACGGCCTGACGGAGACGTCGGCGGCGGCCTGCGTGACGTTCCGCGGCCAGGAGAAGGTCGGCACGGTCGGCCTGCCGGTGCCCGGCACGTCGGTGAAGATCGCCGACGACGGCGAGATCCTCATCAAGGGCGACATCGTCTTCACCGGCTACTGGAACAACGAGGCCGCCACCAAGGAGGCCTTGGAGGACGGCTGGTTCCACACCGGTGACATCGGCGAGCTCGACAATGACGGGTTCCTGAAGATCACGGGCCGCAAGAAGGAGATCATCGTCACCGCCGGTGGCAAGAACGTCTCCCCCGCGCAGCTCGAGGACCGGATCCGCGCGCACCCGCTGATCTCGCAGTGCATGGTCGTCGGTGACAAGCAGCCGTTCATCGGCGCGCTGATCACGATCGACCCGGAGTTCTTCCCGTCGTGGAAGGAGTCGCGCGGCAAGCCGGCGTCGGCCGAGGTGCCCGACCTGATCGAGGACGCGGACCTGCTGGCCGAGATCCAGGCCGTGGTGGACGAGGCGAACAAGTCGGTGTCGAAGGCCGAGGCGATCCGCAAGTTCCGGGTGCTGCCGGTCGACTTCACCGAGGCGGGTGGCGAGATGACGCCGTCGCTGAAGCTGAAGCGCTCGGTCGTGGCGACGACGTACTCGGCGGACATCGACGCGATCTACGCCAAGTAATCGCAGGTGGACAGCGCGAAAGGCCCAGGAGCTGAGAGAGAGCTCCTGGGCCTTTCGACCCCCAGCGATCGTGATCCGCGGAGTGCTCCGCCGAACCCGAGAAGTTTGTTGCCCCGGCCCCCCGACCGGGACATGCAGAAGATTGCCGTACGGCGCTGACGTATCGCTGACGCGCCGATGTCACTCGGCGACAGCGCGCTAATAGGCTGTGCGGCAGACGGGGATCTTCCGGCTGGGGATCACCTGGCTCGCACGAGGGGTAGGCGATGGCTTCGGGTCCGCAGTTCCGGCTGCTCGGCCCGTTGGAAGTACGCCTGGACGGCTCCGCTGTCGTGTTGCGGGCGGGCAAGCACAGGGCGTTGCTGGCGGCGTTGCTGCTGCGGCCGAACCGCGTCGTCGCCGTGACGGAACTCGTCGAGCACGTGTGGGGGGACGCTCCGCCCGCGCGCACGCGGGGCACGTTGCAGACGTACGTGATGCGGTTGCGCGCGGCGCTGGGTGATCCGTCGTTGATCCAGACGGCCGCGGACGGCTACCGGATGCGGGTGGACCCGCTGGCCGTGGACGCGCACCGGTTCGCTGACGCGGCGGCGCGCGGGCGGCTGGCCGTCGCGGCGGAGGACCTGGAGACGGCGCGGAAGGCGTTCGCCGAGGCGTTGGAGCTGTGGCGCGGGCCGGTGCTGTCGGACGTGCCGTCGGAGACGTTGTACAGCGAGCACGCGCCGCGGCTGACCGAGCTGCTGATGACGGTGCACGAGCAGCGGATCGACGTGGAGCTCGCGCTCGGCAACCACGCCGACCTGGTGCCGGAGCTGTTCGGGCTGACGCGGGACCACCCGTTGCGGGAGAGGTTCTGGGCACAGCTGATGCTGGCGTTGTACCGGTCCAGCAGGCAGGCGGAGGCGCTGGAGGCGTTCCGGCAGCTCGACCGGACGCTGGACGAGCAGCTGGGCATCGACCCGTCGGCGGAGCTGCGGTCGTTGCACCAGGCGATCCTGGTGGGGTCGCCGTCGCTGGCGGCGCCCGTCGTGGCCGCGGTGGTGGCGCGGGAGCCGGCGGCGCCGATGCGGCTGCCGGACGACATCGCGGACTTCACCGGGCGGTCGGCGCACGTGGAGCGGATCTCCGGGCTGGTCACGGGGTCGGTGCCGATCGTGACGCTGGCGGGGCCGCCGGGGGTGGGCAAGACGACGCTGGCGGTGCACGTGGCGCACCTGCTGCGGGACCGGTTCCCGGACGGGCAGCTCTACGTCGACCTGCGGGGCTACGCGCTGGGGGCGCCGGCGGACGGGGTGGACGTGCTGTCGCGGTTCCTGCGGGCGCTGGGGGTGCCGCCGGACGAGATCCCGCCCGACCTGGACGAGCAGAGCACGATGCTGCGGTCGTTGCTGTCGGGGCGGCGGATGCTGCTGGTGCTGGACAACGCGTCGGCGCCGGACCAGGTGCGACCGTTGCTGCCGGGGACGGCGTCGTGCCGGGTGATCGTGACGTCGCGGGACGACCTGCGCGGCCTGATCGCCCTCAACGGGGCGCGGACCGTGCCGGTGGACGTCTTCTCGGCCGCCGAGTCCGCGTCGTTGCTGACGACCCTGCTGGGACCGGGCTCGCACGCCGAGCTGGCCGAACGGTGCGGGCACCTGCCGCTCGCGTTGCGGGTGGCGGCGGCGTACCTGGCGGGGCGCGGCGACGTGACGATCTCAGGTTCGCCGATCGAGCTCGCCTACGCCGCCCTGCCACCCGCCCCGCAACGCCTGTTCCGACTGTTGTCGCTGGTCCCGGGCCCGGACTTCACCGCGGAGGCCGCGTCCGCGCTGGCCGACGTCGACGCCGAGGGCCTGCTGACGGTGCTGGAGATCGCCAGCCTCGTCGTCTCCGCCGGCCCCGGCCACTACCGCTTCCACGACGAGTTGGTCCGCTACGCCGCCGCGTTGCGCGAGGAGTCCGACAGCCCGTCCGAGCAGCAGGCGTCCTGGACCGCCCTGCTGAACCACTACCAGCGCGGCGTCGAACGCTGCGCCGAGCTCCTCTACCCCGGCATCGTGCGGCTGGCGTCGTCGGCCGCGGGCCCCGCGCCCCGGATCCCCGGCTCCGCTGAGGCCCTGGCCTGGCTGGACGCGGAACGCCCGAACCTGATCGCCGCCATCCGTCACGCCGCCGAGCACGGCCCGGCCGTCATGGCCTGGCAACTGGCCGACGCCCTGCGCGGCTACCTCTGGATCGGCCAGCACGTCGGCGAGTGGCTGGCGACGGCCCACCACGGCCTGGAGGCCGCCCAGGCGTCCGGTCACCGCCCGGCCGAGGCCGCGATGCACGCCAACCTGGGCACCCTCTACCTGCGGCTCGGCGAGTACTCGCGCTCGATCGAGCACCACGACCGCGCCGTGGCGCTGTACCGGGAGCTGGGCGACGAGGACGCCGAAGCGGGCGTGCTCAACAACCTGAGCCTCGTGCACCGCCGCTCGGGCAACCTGACCGCCGCCCGCGAGGTCCTGCTGCGCTGCACGGACATGCTGCGCTCCTCGTCGGCCGACACCATCAGCACCAGCCTCTACAACCTGGGCCAGCTCTCCGTCGAGCTGGGCGAGATCGACGGCGCCGTCGAACACTTCTCCCAGGCCCTGGCGCTCGCCCCGAACGCCGACAGCCACACCTACCTGGGCATGGCCCTGCGCCTGCAGGGACGCCTCGACGAGGCCCGCGGGCACCTCGGCCGGGCCCTGGAGATCGGCAACGTCCCGGCCGGCGAGGCCGAGACCCTGGAGAACCTGGCCGCCGTCGAACTGGCCGCCGGCAACACCGACGCGGCGACGTCGCTGGCGACCCGAGCCCTGCGGCTGGTGGCCGACGGGGGCGACCAGCAGGTGGCGACCTCCGCCCGCATCACCCTGGGCGAGGTGCGCCGCGCCCTGTCCGACTTCGAGGCCGCCACCGACCTCTTCCAGCAGGCCCTCACGACGGCCCGGCGCATCGGCTACGCCTCGGGCGAGGTGCGCGCACTGATCGGCCTCGCCCTGGTCCTGCACGATCACGGCCGCGACGCCGACTCCCGTTCCACGGCCGACCAGGCCGCGCGGCGCGGCGCCGAACTCGGCCTGCGCGCCCTGGAGCTCAGGGCCCGCGAACTCATCTGACCTGGGCCGATATCCGATATATCAGCACCCACGTGGATGACAACGTTGTCACTAACAGCATCACGTGCACATCAAGCTTGACGACATTGACGTGGATGTTGACGAGGACGTTGACGACGTCATGCAGTCAACGTCGTCGTCAACGTCATCAACATCAGCGTCAACATTGAGGCCGTCGTCAATGTTGACGCTGATGTCGTCAACGTCGTCCAGTCATGCGATACGTCGGACAGCGCGTCAGCCGATGAGGGATTCGAGGCGGTGCGCGAGCTGGTCCCAGCGCCAGTGGTCGCTGACCCACTCCCGGCCGGCGCGCCCCATCTTGGCGGCGGTCTCGGGGTCGGCGAGCAACGAGGCGATCCGCTCGGCGACGTTCTCGACGTCGCGGCCGTCGACGACGTTGCCGGTGATGCCGTCCCGCACTGTCTCGGGAGCGCCGCCGGACCGTCCGGCCACCACGGGCAGCCCGGTCGCCGAGGCTTCCAGGTAGACGATGCCGAGCCCTTCGACGTCGAGGCCGCGGCCGCGGGTCCGGCAGGGCATCGCGAAGACGTCACCGGCGTTGTAGTGCGCAGGCAGTTCCTCCCACGGCACGGACCCGGTCAGCACGATGTCGCGCGATCCGGCGGCGAGCTTCTCCAGCGTCCCCCGGTACGGGCCGCCGCCGACGATCAGCAGCGCCGCGTCCGGCACCGAACGCTGGATCAGCGGCAGCGCGCGGATCAGCACGTCCTGCCCCTTGCGCGGCACCAGGCGCGACACGCACACGATCACCGGCCGGTCACCCAGCCCGTAGCGGCGGCGCATCTCGGCGCGCGCGGCCGGGTCCGGGCGGTACTGCTCGGTGTCCACACCGGACGGCAGGTGTTCGAGCGCCGCCATCGGCCCGAACGCCGCCGCGAACCGCGACCGGGTGTAGCGGCTGACGTAGGTCACGACGTCCACACCGGACCCGATCGCCCGCAACGCCTGGCGCGCCACCGGCAGCATCGACCAGCCGACCTCGTGCCCGTGCGTGCACGCCACCGAGCGGCTCAGTCCGAGCGACGGCGCCAGCAACGCGAGCGGTGCCGCCGCCCCGAACCACGCCGCCTCGCACGACTCGGCGCGGGCGATCTCGCGGGCGCGGGACAGGACGTCCGGCGTCGGCAGCATCAGCGACGTGGGGTGCCGCACCACCGGGAACGGCTGCTCGGCGTCGAACTCCTGCGCGCCCTTCCACTTCGGCGCGTACACGACCAGCGAGTCAGCGGGCATCCGTGTCGCCAAAGCGTGCAGGTAGGACTGGATGCCACCGGGGCGGGGCGGGAAGTCGTTGGTCACCAGCAAGGTTCGGCGCACGAACCAACGCTATCCGATGCTCGTTCTCAGGAACTCACGCCAGCCCGCCACGTCGACGACACCGGGATCCACTGCGGACAACGACGCGGTGCGCAGGAAGAAGTCCACGACCCCGCGCTCCCCCAGCCGCGACTCGAGATAGACCATGATCGAGTACGCCTGCTGGTAGGCGAGGTCGCGACCCGAACCGCCGAAGTCGGACGGCAGCGCCGAGACGTCCGATTTCAGCAACGGCGCAGCCTGGCGGAGCGACAGCCCCAGCCCGTGGAACGCGACCCAGTCCGCGAACCCCTCCACCAGCCACAGCGGGGCCGAGTCCGAGGTGAGATCGCGGGTCGCGACGTGCGTGATCTCGTGCCGCAGCAGCACGCGCAACTCCAGGTCCGTCAGCGTCGCCGCGCGCACCCGGTTGATCACGACGCGCTGCCCGGAACCGTCCCGGATGGCGATCCCGGCCATGTCCGCGAACGCCGGCCCGACGAGCGAAACGAGCTCCGAGTCCGAGGCCGGAACGACGACGTCGACCCGGCGAGCCCAGCCGATGTCCACTACATCGCCGACCTCGCGCACCGAGGAGTCCAGCAACCCCGACACCCGCGCCGCCAGCTCGCCGTCGCAAGAACTGCTGGTCACCGTGCCCGACGCCGCCGTCAGCACGGCCTCGTGGCACTGGATGTCCGCAGTCGACCGCACCTCAACAGGCCGCAACGCGACGCTGAGGCTCAGCAGGAACGTCATGGCGACGGTGACCGCCATCAACGTCCGGAGGTGCTTCACCGGCGCAACGCTAGCCCTCGATGCGCCGGATCACCGCGATGGGCCCGATGGCGTCGATCGGCGCGATCTTCACGGGCTGGCCCTCGGTCGAGGCGTGCACGGCGCGTTGGTTGTCGACGGCCATGGCGACGTGGGAGCGGCTCGGGTAGTAGACGATCAGGTCGCCCGCGCGGACCTCGCCGCGGGACACGACGCGGCCGACCCCGGCCTGTCCGCCGGAGGTGCGCGGAATCGTGAACCCAGCGGCGGCGTAGGCCTTCATCGTCAGCCCGGAGCAGTCCCAGCCCTCGGGCCCGATGCCGCCGTACTGGTAGGAGTCGCCGCGCTGCCCCAGCGCGAACGCCAGCGCCTGCCCCGCCACACCGGCGGGCACGCCGACCTGGCCGCGGTCCCCCGGATCACGAAGCTGGTTCACGACGGGCGCCGGCAGTCGCGTCAGCGCCGTCCGCACCTCGTTGATCTGCGTCTGCAACGCCGCGTTGCGCGCGTCCAGGTCGCCCTTCAGCTTCTCGGCCGCCGCGGTGGTCTCCGCGGCACGCGCGCGGGCGTCCTCCGCCACCTGGTGCGCCTGCTGGGCCTGCTCGACCGCGCCGGACAGCCGCGCGAGCGACTCCTCCTTGTCCGAGGCCAGCACGCGCATCATCTCGAGGCGGTGCAGGAAGTCCTGCTGCGAGTCCGCGACGAGCAGCGCCGACAGCTGGTTGAACCGGGCGCCTTCGAACGACGCCTGGGCGATGAGGTCCACCTGGCCCTGGAAGTCGTCCCTGTCGCGCTTGGCCTGCCGCTCGACCTGCTGCGCCGCCCCCACCGTCGCGGTCGCGCGTTCGAGCTCGCCCTTGCGTTTCACGAGGTCTTCCTGCGCGCGCAGGACCTCCTCGTTGAGCTTCGTCGCCTGCGCCGTCAGATCCGCGTACGCGCGCGCGGGATCAGCCGGTTGCGCTGCTGAGGACACAGCCGGAGTCACCGGAACCAACAACACGAGAACCACGAGAAAGCGGGTGAAGTTGCGCGACATGAGGTCGCCGATCCCCTTCGCCAGAACCAGACCGCCAAGATCGACGGCGTCAGGCTACCGGGTGATCAAACGCGCCCGAGACGGGCCAGCAACACAGCGGAAGGCACGGGGTGCGCACCCCGCCGTCGCACCGAATCCGCGACCGCGCGATCCGACGTCACCACCACCACCGGCCGCCCCTCGGGCTCCGCGGTGACCAGCGCACGGATCACGTCATCGGCCAGCACACCGGGGTCGCTGAAGAGCACGCGCACGCCACGAGGAGCCGCCGCGGGCACGGCCACGACACCGGCGCCGTCGAACACCAACGTCACCTCGGCACCCGTGCGCGCCGCCAGCACCGCGAGCTGATGCACCAGCCGGTCGCGCTGATCCGACAGCGACAGCTCCGGATAGCCGGTCTTCGTGACGTTGTAGCCGTCCACCACGAGGTGCACGGCGGGCAACGCCAGCAGCCGGTCCAGCGCCGCCGGGTCCTCCACGCGTCCCACGACCCCCTGCGACGCGCTGGCGCCCCGCACGAGGTCGGCGGGACGCGGCCCGCTGCCTCCCAGCGCGAGCTCACGACGCAGGCCCGTGACGGCACCGTCGAGCGTGTCCACGAGCAACGCGAGCCGCACCTCGTCGGCCTGCCGGGCCTCGCGGGCGGACTGCCGCGCCACCTCGGCGTCGGCGATCGCGCGCTGGGCCTTGCCGCGCTCGGTCTCGGCTCGGTCGCGTTCGCGGTCGCGTTCGGTGGAGAGGCGTTTGACCTCGTCCGCGGTGCGCACCTGGATCTTGTTGACCTCGGCGGCCGCGGCCTCGGCGGCGTCCTTGGCCTCGCGCAGCTTCACGCCCTGCTCGCGCAACCGCTTGCGCAGGCGTTCCAGCTCGATCTCGGCGTCCGCGCGGACGCGTTCGGCGGCGCCGTCGAGCTGCGTGCGCTCGGCCCGCAGCCGTTCCAGCTCGCCTTCCAGCCGTTCCGCGCGCACGACGGCGGCGTCCCGTTCGGCACGCAGCGTCGCGTCACCGACCCGTCGCGACACCAGCTCCACGTAGTGCGGGGCGACGTCGTCGCCGGTCAGCACCGCCGCCGCGGCCGCCGTCACCGGGTCCGGCGACGTCACCTCCAGCGTCGACGGCCTGTTCTTGCGCAGCCACTCGACCACGGCGGTGCGGAAGTTCGCCGAGTCCCGCAGCCCCGCCACCACCTGCGAACCGCCCAGCCGGGCGCGTTTGGTCGGCGCGAACTTCGCCACGGGACGCAGGTGCTGCGGCACGTCGACCTTCGCCATCTCGCCCAACGCGTCCGCGCCCAGTTCCGCGAGTCTCACCCGCAACGGCTCCGGCAGCGCCGACCAGTCCACAGTGGATTCTTCCGGGGACTCCTCCACGACGGACTCACCCGCCTCCTCAGCAGGCAGGTCGATCTCCGGGTCGGGCATCGGGTCGGGCACCCCCACAGGCTAGAGCCCTCGCGCTTGAGCAACGCACGGACGTGTCCGCCCTTCGGAACAACGATCTGGAAAAGATCACCCGATCGCCACTCCAATGGAGCAACCGCAGGTCAGAGCAGCCCCAAAGATCAGCTCCGAAAATTGTCAGACCCCGTCGCTAACGTCACCGCCGTGACCGGACAACTGTCCTTCGACGAACTCGGGACGCCCCTGCGCGACACGACGTTCGTCGTCTTCGACCTGGAGACGACGGGCGGCAGCCACGAGGAGGACGCCGTCACCGAGATCGGCGCGGTGAAGGTGCGCGGCGGCGAGATCCTCGGCGAGTTCGGCACGCTCGTCGACCCCGAACGCGGCATCCCGCCGCAGGTGGCGCAGCTGACCGGGATCACCCAGCTGATGGTGACGGGCGCGCCGACGATGAAGACGGTGTTACCCGCGTTCCTGGAGTTCGCCGCCGGGTCGGTGCTGGTCGCGCACAACTCGGGCTTCGACGTCGGCTTCATGAAGGCCGCCTGCGAACGGCACGGCTACCGCTGGCCGAAGCCGTCGGTGGTGTGCACGGTGAAGCTCGCCCGGCGCGTCCTGAGCCGCGACGAGGCCCCGTCCTGCCGCCTGTCCGCGCTCTCCGACCTCTTCCACACCGAGACCAAGCCCACGCACCGCGCGCTCGCCGACGCCCGCACGACGGTCGAGGTGCTGCACTCGTTGCTGGAACGCGTCGGCAACGTGGGCGTGCACTCGCTCGAGGAACTGCTGGCGTACCTGCCGGAAGTGACACCGGAACAGCGCCGCAAGCGTTCCCTGGCCGCCCACCTGCCCAACAAGCCGGGCGTGTACCTGTTCCGCGGCCCGAGCGAGGAGGTCCTCTACGTGGGCACGGCGTCCGACCTGCGCCGCCGCGTCCGCCAGTACTTCACGGCCAGCGAGGGCCGCCGCAGGCTGCGCGAGATGGTCGCCCTGGCCGTCCGCGTGGACGCCGTCGAATGCGCACACCCCTTGGAAGCGGAAGTCCGCGAACTGCGCCTCTTGCGCGCACACCGCCCCGCCTACAACCGACGCTCCAAGAACCCCCACCACGCCTGGTGGCTGACCCTGACCGACGAACCCTTCCCCCGGTTCTCGCTGGTCCGCACCCCACGCGACGGCGCCTTGGGCCCGTTCCGCACGCGCCAGGCCGCCGAGTCGGTCGCCGACGCCCTCCTCGACGCCGTGCCGCTGCGCTCCTGCACCATCAAGATCCCGGCGACGAACCAACGAGCCTCGCCCTGCGCCCTGGCCGAACTGGACCGCTGCCAGGCCCCCTGCGCCGGCAAGCAGACCGTCGACGAGTACTCCCCCGCCGTCATCGCCGTGCAGGACCTCGTGGTGGGCCGCAACGCGGACCCGCTCCGCACCCTCGTCACCCAGCTCACCGGCCTGGCCTCAGCCGAACGCTTCGAGGAGGCCGCCCGCCGCCGCGACCGCCTGGCGGGCCTGGTCCGTTCCCTCGACCGAGCCCAGCGACTCGCCGCCCTGGCCGCCCTCCCCCAACTGGTGGCCGCCAGACCTGACCGCGAGGGCGGCTGGGAGTTCTCCGTCGTCCGCTACGGCCGCCTCGCCTCCGCGGGGGTGGCGCGCCGGGGCACCCGCCCGATGCCGGTGGTCGACGCCCTCGTCGCCTCCGCCGAGACCGTCGTCCCGACACCCGGCCCGCTCCGGGGAGCCCCGCCGGAAGAAGCCGGCGTCGTCCTGCGCTGGCTCGACCAGCCCGGCACCCGCCTCGTCTACGCGGACGAACCGTGGTCGTCGCCCGCCGGAGCCGCCGCGGCCTGGGTGCCCTGGGCCGAACAAGCCGCCGGTGCCCGCCCCCTGCACGACCGCTGGAACTGAGCTCTGGCAGGCCGCTGCCGTCCTCACGCCCGCGATCAGGCGGTAGGGCAGACTACGGGTGCTCGAGCCACCCAGACCCCGAGGAGGACGCCGTGGTCACCGCCATCGTGCTGATCCAGGCCGCCGCCGAACGCATTCCCGAGGCGGCGCAGGAGATCGCCGACATCGACGGAGTCACGGAGGTGTACTCGTGCGCCGGCGACGTCGACCTGATCGCGCTGGTGCGCGTCAGCAAGCACGAGGACCTCGCCGCGCTCGTCCCCGGCAAGATCAGCAAGGTGCCCGGTGTGCTGAACACCGACACGCACATCGCGTTCCGCAGCTACTCGAAGCGCGACGACGAGGCCGCGTTCGCCATCGGCCTGGACGACCAGTAAGGCCCCAGACGCAAACGAAAGGCCCCCGTGAAGTTCACGGGGGCCTTTCGCGTCACAGCTGAAGGTCAGGCCTTCGGGTCGGAAGGCTTGCCCGCGAGCTCAGCCGACTTCTCCTCGGACGCGTCCGAAGCGGAGTCCAGCGCGTTCGTGTGCTTCGCGTTCTCCAGGGCCACGGTCTCCTCGACCGGGTCCGGCGACCACGTGCTGCCGGCGACCGGGTGACCGGCCGAGCCGAGCTTGTTCATCTTCTTCGGCACCGACGCGCCCTGGTAGGCGAGCGGGATCGGGTGGCCGTGGTCGTCCACCGGGCCGAGCGGCTGGTGGATCTCGATGAACTCGCCGTGCGGCAGGCGCTTGATGATGCCCGTCTCGACGCCGTGCTCCAGCACCTCGCGGTCACCGCGCTGCAGACCGATGCACACGCGGTACGAGATGAAGTACGCGATCGGCGGCAGGACCAGCATGCCGATGCGGCCCATCCACGTCGTCAGGTTCAACGAGATGTCGAACTTGTACGCGAAGATGTCGTTGCCGCCCATGAGCAGCAGGACCATGAAGTACGTGATCGCCATCCAGCCGAGCGAGGTGCGGACCGGAACGTCGCGCGGGCGCTGCAGCAGGTTGTGGTGCGCGTAGTCCTTGGTCATCTTGCGCTCGATCCACGGGTAGACCGCCGCGATGCCGGTCAGCAGCGGCAGACCGAGGATGAACGGCAGGAACGGCGCCGGGATCGTGTAGTTGCCCAGGTAGAACTCCCACGCGGGCCAGATGCGGACCAGGCCGTCGGTCCAGCCCATGTACCAGTCGGGCTGCGAGCCGGCGGAGACCTGCGCGGGGTTGTACGGGCCGAAGTTCCAGATCGGGTTGATCTGGAAGACGCCACCCATGATCGCGATGACACCGACGACGATGGCGAAGAAGCCACCGCCCTTGGCCGCGAACACCGGCATGATGCGGACGCCGACGACGTTGGTCTCCTTGCGGCCCACGCCCGGGAACTGCGTGTGCTTCTGGTACCAGACGAGCGCGAGGTGCGCCGCGATCAGACCCAGGATGATCGCCGGGATGATCAGGATGTGCGCGGTGTAGAGCATCGGGATGATGTCCGTGCCGGGGAACTCCCCGCCGAACATCAGCCAGTTCAGCCAGGTGCCGATGACCGGGAACGAGATCAGCAGCGCCGCCATGACGCGGAGGCCGGTGCCCGAGAGCAGGTCGTCCGGCAGCGAGTAGCCGAGGAAGCCCTCGATCGCGCCGAGCATGAACAGCACGATGCCGATGACCCAGTTGATCTCACGCGGCTTGCGGAACGCGCCGGTGAAGAAGATCCGGAACATGTGCACGACGATCGCGGCCATGAACAGCAGCGCCGCCCAGTGGTGCACCTGGCGGACGAACAGGCCACCGCGCGTCTCGAACGAGATGTCGAGCGTGGACGCGAACGCCCGCGACATCTCGATGCCGCGCAGGTTCTCGAACGCGCCGTTGTAGGTGACCTCGGTCATCGACGGGTCGAAGAACAACGCCAGGTACGTACCCGACAGCAGCAGCACGATGAAGCTGTACAGCGCGATCTCACCGAGCAGGAACGACCAGTGGGTCGGGAAGACCTTGTTGATCTGCTTCCGCAGCCCGGAGGCCGGGTGGTACCGCTCGTCGGCAGCGTTGGCCGCCGCCCCTGCGACGCGCGCGGCCGCGTTGGCCGGCTTCGTCGGCGTGGTGATGGCACTCATGACTTACGCTCCCAGAACGCCGGTCCCACAGCCTCGATGAAGTCACTGCGGGCTACCAAGTATCCCTCTTCGTCCACAGTGATCGGAAGCTGTGGAAGAGGACGGGTCGCCGGGCCGAAGCGCGGCTTCGCGTATTCGAAGACGTCGAACTGCGACTGGTGGCACGGGCACAGCAGCAGACCGGTCTGCTGCTCGAAGAGCGACGTCGGGCAACCCAGGTGCGTGCAGATCTTCGAGTACGCGTACAGGTCACCGTAGTTGAAGTCCTCCTGGCCCGCGCGCTTGGTGATCGCCTGGTTCGGGCGCATGCGGATGAGCATGACCGGGGCGTCGGCGCGCTTGAGGGCCGCGACCAGGGCGTGCTCGTCGTCGCGCTCGGACTCGCGGAACGGGAAGACCGTCTCGAAACCGCCCGGCTCGACGTCCTCGGGACGCACGAGCGAGACCTCGTGGAAGTTGCCGGTGTGGCGACGGAGGTAGACCTTCTCGCCCTTTTCGGCCTTCCAGCCGGTGTGCCACAGCGAGTTCTTGGTCTCGCTGTCCGAGTGCGGGTTCTTGATGAGCGCGCCCAGCGGAACGGCCGCCACGCCCAGGCCCAGCACGCCGGCGCCGAGGCCCGCGGTGCGCTTGATCAGGCTGCGGCGCGCGATGCCGCTGCGGTCGCCCGCGTCGGCGAGCTCCGCGACCAGGGTGGCGCGGTCGACGGCCGACGACGGGCCGTCGTGACGCTGCTGCACCGCGAGCTCCTCGGGGAGGAACTTCTTGGTGTAGAGCAGCGCTCCAACGCCGAGGCCGACGACCGACAGGCCCAGGAACAGGCCGATCAGCGGGTTGTACAGCAGGTGCCAGACGTGGCCGTCGGTGTGCGGGGCCTCGTACTGCCACGGCCAGAACAGGAACACGCCGAGGAAGGCCAGGCCGGACAGCGCGGAGATCAGGAACCACAGCGCGACGGAGCGCTGGGCGCGACGCTCGGCGCGCGTGCCCGGGACCGGGAACTTCTCCTCGTAGTGGACGAGCTCGACGCCGTCCATCTTCGTGCCGAGCCTGACGAGCTCGTCCCGGCTCATCTCCGCGAGTTCTGCCTCGCTGGGCAGCTCGATCGGCTTGTCGCCGCTCATGCCTTGGCTCCGATCCAGAGGGTCACGCCGATGAGCGCGGCGATACCCACGATGAACGCGATCAATCCCTCGGACACCGGCCCGAGCCCACCGAGGGGGGCACCACCGGAGTTGTTGTTGCCGTCGGTGACCGACTTGACGTACGCGATGATGTCTTTCTTCTCTTCCGGCGTGAGCTGGCGCTCGCCGAACTTCGGCATGTTCTGCGGGCCGGTCAGCATCGCCGTGTAGATCTGGTCCTCGGTCACGCCGTCGAGCTCGGGCGCGAACTTGCCGGAGGACAGCGCGCCACCACGACCCGTGAAGTTGTGGCAGCTGGCGCAGTTGAGGCGGAAGAGCTCGCCACCGCGCGCCGGGTTGTCGCCGCGCAGGGCCTCACCGGACTCGGACGGCTTCTTCGGGCCCTCGCCGCCGTTCTCGGTGATGTAGGCCATCAGCGCGTTGATCTCCTCGGGGGAGAGCTTCGCGGGCTTGCGGATGGCCTGCGCCTCCTGGCGTGCCATGGGCATGCGGCCGGAGGAAGTCTGGAAGTAGACCGCGGCGTCGCCGACGCCGATCAGGCTCGGCCCGCGGTCCTTCACACCTTCGAGAGACGTGCCGTGGCAGCTCAGGCAGGTGTTGAGGTAGATCTGCTCGCCCTGGCGGACCAGGGCGTCCTGCTGCTGCGCCTGGGCGGTCTGCGCCTGGGGCGCGAAGGCGGCGAACAGCATGCCGGCGCTCAGCAGGGCGAAGCCCAGTGCGAGCAGTCCGGCCACCCGGCGGCGCAGCTTGGTGCGGGCGCCGCGGGGGCGTTTCGTCGTGGTGGTCATGGTGTGCGGCAACCCTTGCTGTCAGTTCGGGAGCTCGTGGCTTGGCTGCGTGCTGACTAGGTCAGGGCACGATGTAGATGATGGCGAACAGGCCGATCCACACGACGTCGACGAAGTGCCAGTAGTACGACACGACGATGGCGGAGGTGGCCTGAGCCGGCGTGAACTTGCTGAGCTTCGTCCGGATCAACAGGTAGACGAACGCGATCAGACCGCCGATGACGTGCAAGCCGTGGAAGCCGGTCGTCAGGTAGAAGACCGTGCCGTAAGCCGAGGACGGGATCGTGGTGCCGTGCTCGACCAGCTCGATGTACTCGCCTGCCTGGCCGCCTACGAAGATCGCGCCCATGATCAGCGTCACGATGTACCAGCGACGCAGACCGAAGACATCACCCCGCTCCGCCGCGAAGACGCCCCACTGACACGTGAAGGACGACGCGACCAGGATGATCGTGAAGACCGACGCGTACGGGACGTTCAGGTGCGTGGGGGGCGGGGGCCAAGGTCCCTCGTTCTGGGCCTTCACCGTGAAGAACATGGCGAAGAGGCCAGCGAAGAACATGAGCTCGCTGGACAGCCAGACGATCGTGCCGACGCTGACCATGTTCGGGCGGTTCAGCGAGTGCACGCGCTGGCCGATTGAAGGCGCTGCCGTGGTCACGCGCAGCATTATTGCTTGCGGAATTTCCGTCCGCCCATCGGGTCCTGCGCGGATCATGGGCAGGACGGGTCACACAGCGGGTGATCGCTAGGAGATCAACGAATGAGCTTGCTGGGCCGATTGCGGGACAGGCTGCGGCGACAGGAGGAGCCGTCGCTGTCGGTCGACGATCCCGGGCTCGTCGTGGTGGTCGAGGCGTTCGACCACGCGGAGGCCGATTCGGCCGTTCTGGCCCGGTCACCGGGGTGGCGCGCCGACGCCCCGGCCGTCCTCCGCCACCACCTGCGCATCCCCGCTGACCAGGTAGAACGCGCGCGAGAGCTGCTGACTCCGGACGGCTGGACGCTCGTCGCCGGTGATATATCGCATATCAGCAGGGTGCAGAAGCTGGACGCCCTGCACTGCGCCCAGGAGCGCTCGCGGATGGCCTCACTGGCCCAGCGGCTCGGGGGCGAGGCGCTGGGGTGGGACGCCCTGCAACCCGCCCCGGAACCGGCCCGATAGCATCGTGGCGACCTTGGTCACTTTCTTCACAGGACCGCAGTCGGCAGTCGCAGCGGAGGATCCAGATGAGCACGCAGACCACGAAGATCCTGGTGTTCAGCCACCGGCCCGAGGTGCGTGAGACGATCATCACTGCGGTCGGCCGTCGTCCCGCGCCGGACCTCGCGCGCGTCGACTACGTCGAGGCCGGGACGATCGCGGACGTCCTCTACGAGGCGGACAACGGCACGGTCGACCTGCTGATCCTCGATGGCGAGGCGCAGCCGACCGGGGGCATGGGCCTGTCCCGCCAGCTCAAGGACGAGATCACGAACTGCCCGCCGATCGTGGTGGCCGTGCGCCGCAAGGACGACCGGTGGCTCGCGACCTGGTCGCAGGCGGACGCGGTGCTGGTGCACCCGCTCGACCCGCTGGCCGCCGCCGAGACCGTGGCCGAGGTGCTGCGGGGCTCGGCATTGCCCGTCGTCAAGGGCTGATCCGCGATGAGCCAGCGCACCTGGCCCTCGTTGCTCAACCGCCTGCTCGACGGCGTCGACCTCACCGCCGACGACACCGCCTGGGGAATGGACCAGGTGATGTCGGGTGAGGCGACGGCGGCGCAGATCGCGGCGTTCATCGTCGCGTTGCGCGCCAAGGGCGAGACGCCGGAGGAGGTCGACGGCCTCGCCACGATGATGCTCAACCACGCGAACCGGTTCACGGTGGACGTGCGGGCGACCGACATCGTGGGCACCGGTGGCGATCATTCCGGTTCGGTCAACATTTCGACGATGGCCGCGATCATCACGGCCGCCGCGGGCGTGCCCGTGGTCAAGCACGGCAACCGGGCGGCGTCGTCGCAGTGCGGCACGGCGGACGTCCTGGAGGCGCTGGGCGTCGCCATCGACCTGCCGGCCGAGGGCGTGCGGGAGACCGTGCGCGAGCTCGGCATCGGGTTCTGCTTCGCGCCGGTGTTCCACCCCGGCTTCCGGCACGCGGGCCCGGTGCGGCGCGAGATCGGCATCCCGACGTCGTTCAACCTGCTCGGCCCGCTGACGAACCCGGCCCAGCCCACGGTCGGCCTGATCGGCTGCGCGCGGGCGGCGGCGGCACCGCTGATCGCCGGGGTGTTCGCGCGGCGCCGCAACACCGCGCTGGTGGTGCGGGGCGACGACGGCCTCGACGAGATCACCACGACCACGACGACGTCCGCCTGGCTCGCCCAGGACGGCGTGGTGCGCACGGAGACGATCGACCCGGTGGTGCTGGGCGTGAAGCCCGCGCGTGAGGAGGACCTGAAGGGCGGCGACGCGTCCGTCAACGCCCAGGTGGTCCGCGACCTCGTGGCCGGCAGGACCGGGTCGGTGCGGGACGCGGTGCTCGTGAACGCGGCCGGTGCCATCGCGGCGCACTCCGGGTTCTCCGAGGACCTGCACGCGGACCTGACGGCCTCGCTGAGCCGCGCGGCCGACGCCATCGACTCGGGCAAGGCGTCGGCGCTGCTGACCCGCTGGGTGGAGCTCTCGACGTCCCTGAAGGGTCGCTGAAGACTCCGCTGGCGTACTGCGTGGGTTTTACCGGTGTTTCGCTCGGGTTTCGGTCACGCGTCGTCGCCGGCGCGTGACCGTTCTCGCACGGCCGCCGCATCGGTGTAGTCCGAGCGA
Organism: Lentzea sp. NPDC058450; assembly: GCF_042721395.1. Taxonomy (NCBI): domain Bacteria; kingdom Bacillati; phylum Actinomycetota; class Actinomycetes; order Pseudonocardiales; family Pseudonocardiaceae; genus Lentzea; species Lentzea sp. NPDC058450. Next base: position 237,672 of record NZ_JBHXLO010000005.1, on the reverse strand, counting down.
GTGATGGGCCCGAGATGCGCGCCACGTGGTAACGCCGTGGCAATGGCCACCTGGAATGCTGGAGTCATGGCCCTCCTCTACCCGGTGATGAAGCACGTCGTCGCGCGCACAGCCCGTCTTGTCTACCGCCCGGTGGTGGACGGTCTGGAGAACATCCCCACCGACGGCCCCGTCATCCTGGCGGCCAACCACCTCAGCTTCATCGACAGCGTCGTGATCCCGATGGTCGTGCCGCGCCGCGTGTCGTTCCTCGCGAAGGCCGAGTACTTCACGGGCACCGGTGTGAAGGGCTCGCTGTCGCGCTGGTTCTTCTCGTCACTCGGCCACGTGCCGGTGCACCGCGGCAAGGGCCGGGACGCCCGCGCGGCCCTCGACACGGCCGCCGAGATCCTCGCTCGCGGCGACGCGTTCGCCATCTACCCCGAGGGCACCCGCTCGCTCGACGGCATGCTGCACCGCGGCCGCACGGGCGTGGCCCGCATGGCGCTGGAGTCCGGTGCGCCGGTCATCCCGGTCGGCATCATCGGCACGGACAAGGTGCAGCCCGTCGGCAGCAGGTTCCCCAAGATCGTCCCGGTGACGATCCGCTTCGGCGAGCCGCTCGACTTCAGCCGCTACGACGGCATGCAGGAGTCGCTTCCGGTGCTGCGCAGCGTCACCGACGAGATCATCTACCGCATCCTGGACCTGAGCGGCCAGGAGTACGTCGACGCCTACCAGAAGACCCCGGTGCCGGCGGCGGCGTGATCCGCTCCCCCAGGGCTTGAAACGAAAGGCCCTCCTCGCCATGACGGCGGGGAGGGCCTTTCGCTTGTGGTCACGTCTGGGGGTCGCGCCGAACGTTGCCGCGCCCTGCCCGGGGCAATATCCAATACGCGATATATCGGCCGATTCGCCTCGGAGGCGCGAAGCGATATCCAATATGCGATGTATCACATGCTGGATATCGGGCGCGGAGACGACAGCGGAAACGACGAAGGCCCCCTCCGCGTGCGGAGAGGGCCTCGGCCGAGCGATATCTGATATCCGGTATATCGGATATCAGTCGTGGTTGGGTCCGGTGTGGTACTCGAACACCAGGCCACCGACCATGATCAGCACCATGACGATGGCGATCACGAGCAGCCACACGTGCCAGAACGCCACCGCGACACCGGTGGTCGCCGCCGCCGCGGCGAGGCCGACCGGCCAGTAGGAGCCGGGGCTGAAGAAGCCCAGCTCACCGGCGCCGTCCGACACCTCGGCGTCGGGGTTGTCCTCCGGCCGCACCTCGATGCGGCGGGCGACGAACCGGAAGTAGGTGCCGGTGATCAGGGCCAGGCCACCGGTCAGCGCGAGCGCCACCGTGCCGGTGGGCTCGACGTGACCCGTCGCGAGGTGCGTCCAGTAGCCGTAGACGATGGCCATCAGGAACGAGAAGGCCATGACCAGGTCGAATACGCGAGCTTCGATCTTCATCGCGGGGCGTCCCTACTTCTGGCCCGCGCCGGAGGCCTCGCGGGCCGTCCGGTCGGTGTTGAACGGGGTGGTCGTCGTGGCCAGCGGGGAGCACCACTTGTCGCAGTTCACCTGAGACAGGGCCTCGGCCGTGGTGTACGGCTTGCCCGTCTTCTCGTTGACCTGCTTGCGCAGCTCCATGTACTTGTCGAAGTCGGCCGACTCGAGAGCGCGGACCTCGAAGTTCATCACCGCGTGGTACGAGCCGCAGAGCTCCGCACAACGTCCGACGAACGCACCGGGACGGTCGATCTGGTCGATCTGGAAGACGTTGTCCTGGTTGTTCTTCTCCGGCTGCGGGAAGACGTCCCGCTTGAAGTGGAACTCCGGTACGAAGAACGAGTGGATGACGTCGGTCGAGCGCAGCGTGAACTGGATGCGCTTGCCGGCCGGCAGCACCATGATCGGGACCTCACCCGAGGTACCGACCGTGCTGACGGTCTTGCCCTCCTCGGTCTTGTGGTCCGGGTACTGGAACTCCCAGTTCCACTGGAACGCGATCACGTCGACGTTCACGTCGGGCTTGCCCGACTTGTCGGTGACGTAGTTCTGCGTGATGGCGGTGAAGTAGAACAGCACCGCCACGATCACCGTCGGCACGACGATGAGCACGATCTCCAGCGGGAGGTTGTACGCCGTCTGACGCGGCAGCTCCTCCGACTTCTTGCGGTGGAACACGATCGACCACAGGATCAGGCCCCACACGATGACGCCGACGACGAGCGCGGCGATCACGGACCACGTCCAGAGCTCGCGCATCTTCTCGGCCTGCGGCGTGACGGCCTGCGGCCATCCGAAGCGCAGCACCTCGTCCGTGGAGCAACCGGTGGCCCCGATACCGACCAGGCCTACCAGCCCGGCGGTCTTCACCAGCCGGGATGCCCTGGTGCCCTCCTTCAGGCCCACTGCTCGCCCGCCTCCTCGTTCACAAACATCTGGCCATGCCAACGGATCAAGCGGGAGCGTAGCCCAGCGGGGCAGCGCTCACCCCTCGGGGGCACCGCCGCTGCGGTGCAGTTTCGGTCACACAGAGCGCCTTCGGCATACTGAGGACTTCCCCGTGGTCTTCCCCTTCGTGTTTCTTGAGAGGTGCGAGAGCCTTGTGCGGCCTGGCAGGACTTGTTTGCCCTAGCGAGAACGAGGCCGAGAACGCGCGCCCGGCGGTGGCGGCGGCACTGCGCTGCATGCGGCACCGCGGGCCGGACGAGAGCGGCACCAGGCGGGTCGACGAGGTCGTGTTCGGCTTCAACCGGCTCGCGATCATCGACATCGAGCACTCCCACCAGCCGTTGACCTGGGGTCCGGCGGAGTCGCCGAGCCGGTACACGATCAACTTCAACGGCGAGATCTACAACTACCTGGAGCTGCGGGCCGAGCTCACGGAGAAGCACGGCGCGGTCTTCCACACCGACGGCGACACCGAGACGATCGTCGCCGCCTACCACTACTACGGGCCCGCGGCGATCACGAAGCTGCGCGGCATGTTCGCCTTCATCATCTGGGACTCCGAGCGCGAGCTGCTGTTCGGCGGCCGCGACCCGTTCGGCATCAAGCCGCTGTACTGGGCGCAGGGCCAGAGCGGTGTGGCGTTCTCCAGCGAGAAGAAGATCATCCTGGAGATCGCATCCTCGATCGGCATCGCGCCGAAGATGAACGTCAAGGGCCTCCAGCACTACCTGACCCTGCAGTACGTGCCGGAGCCCGCGTCGCTGCACGACTCGATCCACCGCGTCGAGTCGGGGCACTCGTTCACGCTGGTCCCGGGCGAGTCGCCGCGGTTCGAGCGGTACTTCCCGGCGGAGTTCAAGGTCCGCACGGTCCGCAGCGAGGCCGAGGCGAACGCCCTGTACGACGAGATCACCGCCGCACTGCGCGACTCGGTCGCCAAGCACATGCGCGCGGACGTGACGGTCGGGTCGTTCCTGTCCGGCGGCATCGACTCGACGGTGGTCGCGGCGCTCGCCAAGGAGCACAACCCGGACCTGATCACGTTCACGACGGGCTTCGAGCGGCAGGGGTTCTCCGAGGTCGACGTGGCCGCGGAGTCGGCGGCGCTGATCGGCGTGAAGCACGTGGTCCGCACCGTCAGCGCGCAGGAGATGATGGACGCGCTGCCGCTGATCACCTGGTACCTCGACGACCCGGTGGCGGACCCGGCGCTCGTGCCGTTGTGGTTCATCGCCCGCGAGGCACGTCAGCACGTGAAGGTCGTGCTGTCCGGTGAGGGCGCGGACGAGCTGTTCGGCGGGTACACGATCTACCGCGAGCCGTTGTCGCTGGCGGGCTTCGAGAAGGTGCCGGGCGCGCTGCGCAAGGCGATGGGCAAGGTCTCGACGAAGATCCCGCACGGCGTGCGCGGCAAGGACCTGCTGCGCCGTGGCGCTCTCACTCTCGAGGAGCGCTACTACGGCAACGCGCGCATCTTCCTCGACGACCACTTGCAGCAGGTGCTGAAGACGTACGACCCGGCGGTGTCGCACATGGACGCGACCGCGAAGCCGTACCGCGAGTCGATGGGGTGGGACCCGGTGACGCGCATGCAGCACGTCGACCTGTTCACCTGGCTGCGCGGCGACATCCTGGTCAAGGCCGACAAGATGACCATGGCGAACTCGCTGGAGTTGCGTGTCCCGTTCCTCGACCCCGAGGTCTTCAAGATCGCGTCGCAGATCCCGAGTGAGTTGAAGATCACGAAGGACACGACGAAGTTCGCGCTCCGCAAGGCGATCCGCGACATCGTGCCGGCGCACGTGCTGAACCGCCGCAAGCTCGGCTTCCCGGTGCCGATCCGGCACTGGCTCAAGGACGAGATGCACGAGTGGGCCGTCGACATCGTGCGTTCGTCGCAGACCGACCAGTACCTCGACAAGAACGCGGTGCTGCGCCTGATCGAGGAGCACCGGTCCGGTGTGCTCGACCACAGCCGCCGCATCTGGGCGTTGCTGGTGTTCATGATCTGGCACGGGATCTTCGTCGAGGCCCGCATCCAGCCGGTGGTGCCGGAACCGCACTACCCGGTCAAGCTCTAGCCGGTGGGGCCCCTCTGCGGAGGGGCCCTTTCCGTTATCGGCGGCCTTGTGCGCTGCAGATCGCGTACGAGCTGATGACGGTCTCGGGGGACGCCAGGAGTTCGAGGTAGCGGTCGAACTCGTCGTCGGTGAGCGGGAGCTTCGCGCGCACGAGGCGGGCCGTGGCGGCGAGCAGACGGCAGCCGGCCGACCCGCCTTCCCACTCCTGCACCTCGCGGAAGCCGCTGACGTCGTTCAGGCCGACGTCGAGCAACGCCCTCTCGACGCGCGCGCCCCACGCCAGTTCGGCGCCCGCCTGGTCGAGCAGCGTCAGCAGGGCGTTCTTCACTCGCATGATCAGCTTCGCGTCGTCGGGGGCCGCCTTGAGGACGTCGAGCGGGAGGCAGTCGAACTCTTCGAGCACGAGCCAGCCGCCGGGGCGCAGCGAGTCGCGCAGCTTGCGGAGCACGAGCTCGCGGGCGGGGAGGTAGAAGAGCACCAGGCGGGCGTGGACCAGGTCGAACGCGTTGCCCGGCAATATATTGGATACCACGTCGTGTTCCAGGACGGTGACGTTGTCGCGTTCCTCGAGCCGGGTGACGTCGATGTCGGTGACGGTCACGTGCCCGGACGGGGCGACGACGTCGGCGAGCCAGTTCGCGACCGATCCCCCGCCACCCCCGACCTCGAGGCAGCGCCAGCCGTCCGCGACACCGAGCTGCTCGACGCGGGCGAACGTGCCCGCGTCGAGCAGGGAGCTCAGCGCGTCGAACTTGGGATCGAGCGGTTCTTCGTCGGCGTCGCCGAACAGGTACGTCCCCATTGTCCGATCATGGCAGGACGGGAGCGATCTCCTCAGCGGCTTCCGTACCAAACGCGCCACGAATGCGGGTGAGCGCGGCCTCGCGCTCGATCACCCATTCCTGCGTGCCGACGGTCTCGAGCACCTCGACCGCGATGAACGAGCCGAGCTGAGCAGCGCGTTCGATGCTCAGGCCCGCGGTGATGCCGGCGAGGAAGCCCGCGCGGAAGCCGTCGCCGACGCCCGTCGGGTCGGTCTTCGCGACCTCGGGGACGGCCGGGACGTGCAGCGAGAAACCGTCGCGGTCGACGATCTCGACGCCCTTGGCGCCGAGCGTGGTGACGCGCTTGCCGACGCGGGCGAGGACGTCGGCCTCGGTCCAGCCGGTCTTCTGCAGCAGCAGTTCCCACTCGTAGTCGTTGCTGAAGAGGTACTCGGCGCCGTCGATGAACGCGCGCGCCTGCTCGCCGTCCATGCGGGCCAGCTGCTGCGACGGGTCGACGGCGAACTTGTAGCCGCGCTGACGGCACTCCTCGGCGTGCCGGAGCATCGCCGCGGGGTCGTCGGGGCTGATGACGACGAGCTCGAGGTTCTCGACGCGGCCCGCGATCGGCGCGAGCTCGATGTTGCGCGCCTCGGCCATCGCGCCCGCGTAGAACGAGGCGATCTGGCACATGTCGTCGTCGGTGGTGCACACGAACCGCGCGGTGTGCGCGACCTCGGACACGTACACGCCCGACGTGTCGACGCCGTGCCGTTCGAGCCACGAGCGGTAGTCGTCGAAGTCCTTGCCGACGGCGCCGACGAGCACCGGACGCACCCCGAGCACACCGAGGCCGAACGCGATGTTCGCGCCGATGCCGCCGCGCCGGACGACGAGGTCGTCGACGAGGAAGCTCAGGGACACGCGGTCGAGACGCTCCGCGACCAGCTGGTCCGCGAAACGACCCGGGAAGTGCATCAGATGGTCGGTCGCGATGCTGCCGCACACGGCTAGGGGCACGTCGGCTCCTCTTTTCTTGTTGCGCTACGTGACTACTCACCCGGACGAGTACCGCTGTGAAGACTACTGTTTGGTAGGGCTACCGCAGGTCAGGCCGCCGTCATACGGTCGGGAAGTGACGATCCCAGAGGCGACCACGATGAGTGAACTGATCGAGGACTGCGCGCAGCTCCCCTTCGCTCTCATCCACCCCGAGCACCCCCTTCCCGCCCCGCGCGCGGCCGCGCCCTGGCAGGTCGACGAGCGGTGCGCCCACCAGGTCGAGGGCCTCGCCGAGTACGGCGTCTGACCGCCGCGCCCGGCCTGCCGAGTCTTGCGGGTCCGAATCTTCCAGACCTGATCTTCTCGGTCTGACCGTTCCGGGTCTACCTACCAGTCTGCGCGGTACTGCCTGGTGGATTTCCTGGTGCACACGCGGAGAGGCCGCGTTCCCGTCGATGCGGGAACGCGGCCTCTCGCGTTGGTTCGCCTTAGTGGAACGAGTCGCCGCAGGCGCAGGACCCGCCGGCGTTCGGGTTGTCGATCGTGAAGCCCTGCTTCTCGATCGTGTCCACGAAGTCGATGACAGCGCCTTCGACGTACGGCGCGCTCATGCGGTCAACGGCGACCTTCATGCCGTTGAAGTCGACCATCGCGTCGCCGTCGAGCGCACGCTCGTCGAAGAACAGCTGGTAGCGAAGGCCGGCACAACCACCGGGCTGAACGGCGATGCGCAGGTGCATGTCGTCGCGGCCCTCCTGGTCGAGCAGCGCCTTGGCCTTGACGGCGGCCGCATCGGTCAGCGTCACGCCGTGGCTGGGCGCCTCGGAAGCGGTCGAAGCGGCATCCTGAGCGGTCGTCATGGCTCTCCTAAGAGGTCCTCTGCGGGCGGTTCACCCATCAACAACACGGGCGTTCCCCGCCTTGTTCCACTCCCCATGGTCCCACAACGACAGGCTTCGACGCCCTAGGTGTCGACTGTCACGTAGACCACGCTCAAGCCAACCGATATATCAGCTGGTCCGTCCAACCGGTTGGTCAGCGCGACCACTGCCTGGCGACGTGCTGAGCCGTGGCGACGACGCTGTCGCGCGCCTCCTCGATCGCCTTCTGCACGGAGCCGACGTGTTCGGAGACGGAGTAGGCGTCCTGGACTCCGGCCGCGCCCATCTCGCGGCGGCCGACGCTGACCTGGCCGGCGATGGCGAGGCACGGGATGCCTCGTTCGGCGGCGCCGCCCGCGACGGCGGTGATGAGCTTGCCGCGCAGGGACTGCCAGTCGAAGCTGCCTTCGCCGGTGACGACGACGTCGGCGTCGTCGAGGGCGGCGTCCAGACCGGTCAGGGTGCGGACCAGGTTGGCGCCCGACGTCACCGTCGCGCCCAGCGACAGGAGTGCGGCGCCGAGGCCGCCTGCTGCTCCGGCGCCTGATATATCGGCTACGGGCTTGAGGACGTCCATGGCGGCGAGCTTGGCTTCGAGGCGTTCGACGGCCTCCGGCGACGCGCCCTTCTGCGGGCCGAAGGTGTGGGCGGCGCCGTGCGGGCCGAGCAGTGGGTTCTCGACGTCGGATGCCGCGACCAGCGATATATCAGTCAGGTCGACGCCGGCGTCGGCGAGCGCGGCGAGCATTCCGGCGCCGCCGTCGGTCGTGCCGGAGCCGCCGAGGCCCACGTGGATGACATCGTTGTCAACCGCGGCTGCCGCGACGAGTTCGCCGACGCCTCGCGTCGTGGCCGTCTCGCAGGTCTGCGGTCGGAGGTCGGCGGGGATCAGGTGCAGGCCGCACGCTTCGGCGGACTCGATGTATGCAGTGCGTGTGCCGTTGGTGTGCACGCTCAGCCAGCGCGCTTCTACCGGCGTGCCCAGTGGGCCCGTCACGATGATATATCGGATATCGCCGTCGAGGGCGGCGTGCAGGACGTCGACGAAGCCCGGGCCTCCGTCAGCCAGGGGGCGTTGGACGACGACGTCGTCGGGCTTGGCCTCGCGCCAGCCGGTGGCGATGGCGTCGGCGGCCTCGCGGGCGGTCAGGGTGCCGCCGAAGCAGTCCGGAGCTATGAGTACGCGCACCTCGCGAAAGGTACAGAAAACCCGCTGCCCTACCCTGATGGTGTGAGGTTCTTGCGCCGCAACTCCGACGACACCGCCACCGCCGAGGCACCCGAGTCCGGGGCCGAGCTCGCTGAGCCGCTCGACAGGGGGCGCACGGCGGCCAAGGGCAAGGCGACGCCCAAGCGGCGTGAGGCGCAGGGCCGTCGCTCCGGGCCGGTGCCGCCGCCGCCCAAGACGCAGCGCGAGGCGTTCAAGCGCATGCGCGGCAACAAGGTGAGCAAGGAAGAGCGTCGTGCCGCGGCGACGGAGCGTCGTCAGCGGATGATGGCGGGCGAGGACAAGTACCTGCTGCCGCGTGACCGCGGGCCGGTGAAGGCGTACATCCGCGACCTCGTCGACTCGCGCCGCAACCTCATGGGCCTGTTCATGCCGCTCGCGATCCTGGTGTTCGTGGCGCTGCTGACGCCGTCGCTCGCGGTGCAGCGGTACGCGACGCTGGCGACGACTTTCATGCTGATCGCGATGGTCATCGAGGGCATCGTGCTCGGCCGGCTCGTCACGCGGAAGGTGCGGGCCAAGTTCCCGACCGAGCCGATCAAGGGCCTGTCGATCGGCTGGTACTCGTTCATCCGCGCGAGCCAGATCCGCAAGCTGCGCGTGCCCAAGCCGCGGGTCGGCCCTGGCGACGCGATCAAGTAGTGCGCAGAATTCCTCTCAACCTCCAACTGCCGGAGAAGCTCTGGTGGGACCACAACGCGTGGTACCGCCGGTGGCTGCTCCGGCAGTTGCCGTCCCGGGCCAGGTCGGCGCTCGACGTCGGGTGCGGCCACGGGGTGCTGGCGCGGTCGATCCGGGCGGACGAGGTCACCGCGATCGACGCCAGCGAGCGCATGATCGAGATCGCGAGCGCCACCCCGAGCCGGGTGCGGTGGGTGCGCGGTGACGTGTTCACCGCGGACCTCGGGCGGTACGACGTCGTCACAGCCGAGGCGAGCCTGCACCACCTGCCGTTGCGCGAAGGGCTGGAGCGGCTCCGGGAGTTGACGGCGCCGGGCGGCACGCTGGTCGTCGTCGGGCTCTACGTCATCGCGACCCCGGTGGACTGGGCGGTGGAGGCGGTGACGTTGCCGGCCAACGCGATCGTCGGCGTCGCGAAGGCCGCGACCGGCACGGCGGGCAAGCCGTACGACGTCGACATGCCGGTCGTGATGAGCGCGCCGGCGCTGAACGAGATCCGCGAGGCGGCGGCCGAGATCCTGCCCGGCGCGCGGATCCGCAGGCGTCTGTTCTGGCGGTATTCCATGGTGTGGCACGCTCCCGAAGTTCATTAGCAGTACGAACGAAGTCGGTTTAAGCTCCGATGTATGAAGTTCCGTCGACTCGGCCGCAGCGGCCTGTCCATCAGTGAGATCTCGTACGGCAACTGGCTCACCCACGGTTCGCAGGTGGAAGAGGAGCAGGCCCACGCCTGTGTGAAGGCGGCGCTGGAGTCGGGGATCACGACCTTCGACACAGCCGACGTCTACGCCAACACGGCGGCGGAGTCGGTGCTCGGGCGGGCGCTGCAGGGTCAGCGGCGCGAGTCGCTCGAGATCCTCACCAAGGTCTACTGGCCGACCGGTCCCGGTGGCCCCAACGACCGCGGGCTCGGCCGCAAGCACGTCATGGAGTCGGCCAACGCCTCGCTCAAGCGCCTGCAGACCGACTACGTCGACCTGTACCAGGCGCACCGGTTCGACCACAGCGTCCCGCTCGAGGAGACGATGCTGGCGTTCGCCGACCTCGTCCGCCAGGGCAAGGTCCTCTACGTCGGCGTGTCCGAGTGGACCGCCGAGCAGATCACCCGCGGTGCCGCGCTGGCCCGCGAGCTGAACGTGCCGTTCGTGTCGCACCAGCCGCAGTACTCGATGCTGTGGCGGGTCATCGAGCCGCAGGTCGTGCCGGCGTGCGAGCGCGAGGGCATCAGCCAGATCGTGTTCTCCCCCGTCGCGCAGGGCATCCTGACCGGCAAGTACCTGCCGGGCGCCGACGTGCCGGAGGGTTCGCGCCTGGCCGACGCGCGCGGGTCGCAGATGATCGCGCGCTGGATGCGGGACGACGTGCTCAACGCCGTGCAGCAGCTCAAGCCGATCGCCGCGGACGCGGGCGTCACGCTCGCGCAGCTCGCCGTCGCGTGGGTGCTGAAGAACCCGAACGTCGCGTCGGCGATCATCGGCGCGTCGCGTCCGGAGCAGGTCTTCGAGAACGTCAAGGCGATCGACGTCGAGCTCGACGACGACGTGCTCAAGCAGATCGACAACGTCCTCGAGGGCGTCATCACCGACGACCCGAGGCTCACCGCCCAGGGCTGAGCCGGAACAGGACTGGGTCAGGAACCGGGGTGCAGGCTCATCGGGCCGTACACCTCGATTTCCGACCGCAGCAGCGTGACCTGCTCGACACCGGCTTCGAGCAGGTCACGCCACTCGGCGCTGAACCACTCCTCGGCCTCCGTCTGCTCCGCGAACGTCACATCCGGGCCCGCGACCTCGCGTCCGTGTGCATCCTGATAGCGCCAGCGGAATTCCATGAGACGAAGGCTACTGACTGTTGTCATCGAGAACGCTCGTGCTCGGCGGAGCGCGTTCAGGCAAGTCCGCACACGCGGAAGGCCTGCTCACCGAACCGACGGTGACCTACGTCGCCACCGCGCGCAGATACCCGGACGACCCGGACTGGGACGCGCGCATCGCGTCGCACGTCGCGCGCCGCCCGGCCACCTGGCACACGGTCGAGGCGTCGGCGCCGGCCGACCTGCCCGCCCTGCTCACAGCCACCCAGTACGAGGACCCGCCGATCCTGGTGGACGACCTGTCGACGTGGCTCGTCGGCGTGCTCGACGACGCCGACGCGTGGGAGGGCAACGGCGCTGAAGCGATCGTCCAGAACGTCGACGCGCTGGTCCGCTCGGTCGCCACGTGCCGCACGCGACTCGTGCTCGTGACCGCGGAGGTCGGCCTCGGCGTCATTCCCTCGACGCGCTCTGGCAGGCTCTTCCGCGATCACCTCGGTGCGCTCAACGCGCGCGTCGCCGAGGTGTGCGACGAGGTCACGCTCCTCGTCGCGGGTATCCCGTTGAAGCTGAGATGAGGAGCGCCAGGTGAGCACCGAGTTCCCGCCGGTCGAACCGCCGGACGAGACAGTTCTGCGCGAGGCCGAGGCCCGGCACGCGGTGCTGACGAAGCCGATCGGCTCGCTCGGACGCCTGGAGGAGCTGGGCAACTGGATCGCGGCCTGCCAGGGCGTCGTGCCGCCGAAGCCTTTCACGCGGCCGCGCGTCGTCGTGTTCGCGGGCGACCACGGCATCACGGCGCAGGGCGTGTCGGCGTACCCGAGCGAAGTAACCGGACAGATGGTTGCCAACTTCCTCACCGGTGGCGCCGCCGTCAACGTCCTCGCGCAGGTCGCGGGCGCCACCGTGCGTGTGGTCGACATGGCCGTCGACGCCGACACCCCGGCCGCCGTCAGCCAGCACAAGGTGCGGCGCTCGTCCGGGTCGATCGACCGCGAGGACGCCCTCACCCGTGAGCAGTGCGAACTCGCCATCGCGGCGGGCCGCGCGCTCGCCGACGAGGAGGTCGACGCGGGCGCCGACGTGCTCGTCGCCGGCGACATGGGCATCGGCAACACGACGCCGTCGGCCGTGCTGATCGCGTCGCTGACCGGGTCGGAACCCGTCGCGGTCGTCGGGCGCGGCACCGGCATCGACGACCAGGCGTGGATGCGCAAGACGGCGGCGATCCGGGACGCGCTGCGCCGGGCCCGCCTGGTGATCAGCGACCCGGTGGCGTTGCTCGCCACGGCCGGTGGCGCGGACATCGCGGCGATGGCCGGGTTCCTCGCGCAGGCCGCCGTGCGCAAGACGCCGGTCGTGCTCGACGGCGTCGTCGCCGGGGCGGCCGCGGTCGTCGCCGAGGAGATGGCGCCGGGTGCGCGCGAGTGGTGGGTCGCCGGGCACGAGTCGGCCGAGCCCGCGCACGCGATCGCCCTCGGGCACCTCAACCTCAAGCCGCTGCTCGAGTTCGGCATGCGGCTCGGCGAGGGCTCGGGTGCGGTGGCGGCGCTGCCGTTGCTGATCTCGGCGGTGAAGGTGCTCGCGGAGATGGCGACGTTCGAGAGCGCCGGCATCACCAACCGCGAGGACGCCACCACCGGAGCCTCGGCTCAGGAGGACGCGGTCCCGGACAATCGAACCCTGGAGAACTCGGCTCGCGAGAACTCGGCCCAGCAGGATCCGGCTGAGTGAAGCTCGCGTTCTCCTGGCTGACGGTCCTGCCTTTGCGCGTCGACGACGTCGACCGCAAAGGTGCGGGGCGGGCCATTGCACTGACGCCCGTCGTCGGCGTCGTCATCGGCGCGTTCGTCGTCGGCGTGCTGAAACTGCTGGCGATATCCAATATATCGGCGTTGGTCGCGGGTTTCCTCGTCGTCGGCGTCGTCGCGCTGTTCACCCGAGGCATGCACCTCGACGGGCTTGCCGACGTCGCCGACGGGCTCGGGTGCTACGGGCCGCCGGAGCGTGCGCTCAAGGTCATGAAGGACGGCGGCGCGGGGCCGTTCGGGGTCGTGTCGCTGATCGTCGTGCTGGGGGCGCAGGCCGCGGCGCTCCCCCACGCTCACTGGGGCGTGGTGCTGCTCGCGTTCGCGGCGAGCCGGGCGGCGTTCGGGATCTGTTGCCTGCGTGGCGTGCCCGCCGCACGGCCTGAAGGGCTCGGTGCGCTCGTTGCGGGCACACAGCACCCTGCAACGGTCATCGGTACGTGGGTGGTGCTCGCGGGTGCGGCGGTTCCGCTCGGGTGGCGTGCGGTCGTCGCCGTCGTCGTCGCGTTCGGGCTCGTGTGGGGGCTGGTGAAGCACACCGGAAAGCGTTTCGGCGGCATCACCGGTGATGTGCTCGGTGCTGCCGCCGAAATCGCGCTTCTGGCCGTTCTGGTGATCGCTTAGGCCTTGAGGGTCGTCATCCAGCCGTGGGAGTCGGTGACGTGGCCGTGCTGGAGGCCGGTCAGGCGCTCGCGCAGCTTGGACGTCACGGAGCCGGTGCCGCCGTCGGCGATGTCGAACTCGCCACCGGCGTGCTTGACGTGGCCGACGGGCGTGATGACCGCCGCCGTGCCACAGGCGAAGACCTCGGTGAGCTCACCGGAGGCGTTGGCCTTCTCCCACTCGTCGGTCGAGATGCGGCGCTCCTCCACAGTCAGGCCGAGGTCGGAGGCCAGCTCCAGCAGCGAGCTCCGGGTGATGCCGGGCAGCAGCGTGCCGGTGAGCTCGGGCGTGACGACCTTGTCCCCGAAGACGAAGAACAGGTTCATGCCGCCCATCTCCTCGACCCAGCGGCGTTCCACCGCGTCGAGCCAGACGACCTGGTCGCAGCCCTTCTCGGCGGCCTGCGCCTGCGCCACGAGGGACGCGGCGTAGTTGCCGGCGAACTTGGCCGCGCCGGTGCCACCGGGAGCCGCGCGGACGTACTCGGTCGAGAGCCACACGCTCACCGGCTTCACGCCGCCCGCGAAGTAGGAGCCGGCCGGGGAGGCGATCAGCACGTAGAGGTACTCGGACGAGGGTCGCACGCCGAGTCCCTTCTCCGTGGAGATCATGAACGGCCGCAGGTACAGGGACTCCTCCGGCGCCGAGGGCACCCAGCGGTCGTCGACCGCGAGGATCTGCCGCACGGACTCCAGGAAGAGCTCGTCGGGAAGTTCGGGCATCGCCATCCGGCGGGCCGACGCGCGGAAGCGCTCGGCGTTCGCCTCGGGGCGGAAGGACGCGATCGAACCGTCGGGCTGCCGGTAGGCCTTGAGCCCTTCGAAGATCGCCTGGCCGTAGTGCAGCACCATTGCCGCGGGGTCCAGTGCGAGGGTGGAGTACGGGCCGACCTCGGCGTCGTGCCAGCCCTGCTCGCGGTTCCAGCGGATCGTCACCATGTGGTCGGTGAAGTGCTGCCCGAAGCCCGGCTTGGCAAGTACCTCCGCTACGCGCTCCGGGGTCGCCGGGTGCGGGTGGGGAGTCCGGGTGAAAGGCAACTCGCTCGTCATGTGAGCACGGTAACCCGCAGGTCGGGATACGGAAAATCCACTTCCCAAAACTCGGACGTCCTACTAAGTCAGACTCGATAGAGTCCCCGGCCATGACCGAGCCGGAAAGATCTTCCACGGGTTCCGACGTCCGCACCGTCTTACAGGCCACGCTGCTCGTGCTGGGCACCGGCCTGACGTTCTTCGCCGGCTGGGCGATGTGGGGCGGGGGCGGCATCGTGGCCGCCGTGTTCGCCTCCGCGACCTTCCTGTTCGTCTACTGGGCGATCATCAGGGAGAAGACCGAGATCAGCACCGGCCGGATCATCTGGCTTGCGGTGTGCGTAGGCGTGACGCTGCTCGTTTTCCTCTCAGCGCTGACGTGAGCCCGATGAGCCCGGTGCCGGCGCCCAGCCCCGCGATCGAGATCAGCATGGCGGGCACCGGCAGGCTCATGGCCAGCAGCACCGACAGGCCCAGGCCGAGGCACGCCGTGCGCATCGGCCACGTGCGGTCGTTCTGCAGCAGCACGCGCGCCGACGCGTTGGTGAAGGCGTAGTAGAACAACGTCCCGCAGGCCGCCACGCCGAACGCCGTCGCGAGCGGCATGAGGAACACGGCGAGCGCGGCGGCGGCGACCACGAGCAACGTCAGCGCGCCGGACCTGAGCCGCGTCGGCAGGTCGCCGTCCTCGGTCAGGCCGGTGAGCGTGCGATGCGCGGACGCGAGGACGAAGTGCAGCACAGCCACCCCGGCGACCGCCGCGGCGATCTGCACGAGCGGGACCAGCGCGGCCGAGTCGGCGGCGACGAGCGCGTCCCGCAACGGCGCGGGCGACAACGCGAGGCGCGCGCTGCCGAGCTGACGCAGCACTCCGGCGCCCACGGCGAGGTAGACGACGAACGACAGTCCGACGAGGACCGGAATCGCGATCTTCAGCACGGCCGGCGGGTGCGGGCGCTCACCGCGCAGGGGCGCGGTGATGCGTTCGAACCCGGCGAAGGCCGTGAACATGAGCCCGGCGACGCCGACGAGCTCGTTGACGGTGCCCGCCTCCCCCGCCGACGGCACGGGCTCGATCGCGAAGCTCGACGCGACGACCAGTGCCAGCACGCCGAGCACGACCACCGACACCAGCGCGCTCACGCCGGTGGTGAAGCGGAACCCGGCGGCACCGAGCAACGCCGTCGTGACCACGAGCGCGAGCCCGCCGACCACGGGACGGTCCGGCACGACGTACGCGCCGAACATCAACGCCACCGCCGCGGCCATCGCGAACCGGCCCACCAGGTGGGCGCTCGCTGTCATCCGTGCGGGCCACACACCGAGCTGCGCGCGCACGTATCCGTAACCGCCGCCGACGTCCGGGTAGGCGCGCGACTGGTCTGCCGTGGAGAAGGCGGAGCACAGCGCGGCGAACGCGGACAGGGCCAGCGCGGGGAGCACCCACCAGCCGGCAAGGCCTGCGGCAGGGGCGAATCCGGCGAAAACCCCCGCTCCGAGCACCGCGGGAAGACCGAGCGCGACCGTACCGGCGATCTCGCGAGGCGTGTGGGTCACCGGTACACGTTCTCAGATGCGGCATCCGGCCGTAACCACCCGGTCGACTGATGCGAGAAACGGGCGAATCGCCACACTGAGCAACTGTCAACGTCACGGATTGCGGCGAACGTGGCGGGGCTGGGCATTAGTGGGACAGTCCGACCTTTAGCATGAGTCACGATTCCGAGCCATGCCCGCAACAACCCTGGAGCAGCACGTGACAGCCCCGAAGCTGGCCCTCACCGAGGGTGACCTGAGCACCACCGCCGCGGACGCAGTCGTCGTGGGCACCCTGCAGGGTGCGGACGGCCTGGAGCTCGCGCCCGGTGCCGAAGCGGTCGCCGCCGCGTTCGACGGCGCGCTGCTCGACGTGCTCGGCACGCTGCGCGCGTCCGGCAAGGCCGACGAGCTCGTGAAGGTGCCGACGTTCGGCAAGATCGCCGCCCCGCTCGTCCTGGCCGTGGGCCTCGGCAAGAGCACCGGCGAGGAGCAGGTGCGCCGCGCGTCCGGTGTCGCCGCCCGCGCGCTGGCCGGCAAGAAGCGCGCGATCAACACCCTCGCCGCGCTGCACGTCGGTGCCGCCGCCGAGGGCACGCTGCTCGGCGCCTACGCGTTCACCGAGTACAAGTCCGACAAGGGCGAGGGCCCGGTCGCGAAGGTCGACCTGCACGCCGCCGGTTCCAAGGAGAACAAGGCCGCGCTGAAGGCCGCCGTCGCGATCGCCGAGTCCGTCGCCATCGCGCGTGACTTCATCAACACGCCGCCGAACGACCTCTACCCGGGTTCGTTCGCCGCCCGCGCGGAGAAGCTCGCCACCGCCGCCGGCCTCGACGTCGAGGTGCTCGACGAGAAGGCGCTGAAGAAGCAGGGCTTCGGCGGCATCCTGGGCGTCGGCGGCGGTTCGACCCGTCAGCCGCGTCTCGTGCGCATCTCGTACAAGGGCGCGAAGGCCGTCAAGAAGGTCGCGCTCGTCGGCAAGGGCATCACGTTCGACACCGGCGGCATCTCGATCAAGCCGGCCGCGGGCATGGACGAGATGACCTCGGACATGTCGGGCGCCGCCGCGATCGTCGCCACGATGGTGCTCGCCGCGAAGCTCAAGTACCCGCTGGAGATCATCGCGTCGATCCCGATGGCGGAGAACATGCCGTCCGGTGACGCGTACCGCCCCGGCGACGTGCTGACCATGTACGGCGGCAAGACCGTCGAGGTGCTCAACACCGACGCCGAGGGCCGGCTGATCCTGTCCGACGCCATCGTGCGCGCGTGCGAGGACGGCCCGGACTACCTGATCGAGACCGCGACGCTGACCGGCGCGCAGGTCGTGGCGCTGGGCAAGCGCACCGCGGGCGTCATGGGCTCGGAGGAGTTCCGCGACCGCGTGGCCACCATCGGCACGGCCGTCGGCGAGTCGGCGTGGCCGATGCCGCTGCCCGAGGAGCTGCGCGCGGACCTCGACTCGCGGCTCGCGGACCTCGCGAACGTGACCGGGCACCGCTGGGGCGGCATGCTCGCGGCGGGCCTGTTCCTGCGCGAGTTCGTGGCCGAGGGCGTGCAGTGGGCGCACATCGACATCGCCGGTCCGGCGTACCACACGGGTGGTCCGTACGGGTACACGGCGAAGGGCGGCACCGGTGTCCCGGTGCGGACCATCGCGGCCGTGCTGGCGGACATCGCGGCCAACGGCTGAGGCTTCTCAACGGAACGGGCGGGATCTCTGCGGAGAGCCCGCCCGTTCGGCTATTCGGGCCACGGGAGAACGGTCAGGTCCGGCCACTGCTCTCGCCACCTGGCCGTTTTGGTCTCGTAGACGTGTCTCGGTGCGAGTACCGGGTTCGGCCGGACGACGAGGCCGAACGCGTCCGACAGGCCGTGCGGCGCGTACACCCGCCATCGGCCGTCAGGCTCCGCACGGACACCGATGCAGCACGTCGTGGAGGGGAACGAGTCGATTGCGGCCTCCGTCGACCCGTACGGCGGGCACGGCACGCCGAACTTCTCCTCGTACCAGAGGTGCACGCGGGCCTCGTTGCGGATCTCCACCGCCGTGTCCCCGAAGCGGGCACGGCCTGCGCGGACGACCGCGTCCTCCGATTCCCAGGACAGGTCGGAGGCGTCGAAGTAGAACAGGTCGTAGTCCAGTATCCCCTCCGCCGCGGGCCTGCCGGTGACGACGTTCCAGACGGTCTGGAACACGCAACCCGCCGTCAGGTACCAGCCGGGCAGCCGCAGTTCCGCCGCGCCCGCGAGGACGTCCGTCAGCACCTCGTTGCGGTTCAAGGCTTCCCGCAACGCCCCGACCTGGTCGTCCATCCTTTCAGGACTCAAATCCGGTCCCCCGCTGGTCCGAAGTGGACTGTCTCGGCAGGTCTCCCCCGGAGCCCGCCGAAAAGAGGCTAGGCGCTCGGGCACGGGAAGAGGAGGATTTCCACATGGGGACGCATCAGTACGAGACCGACCTCGTGTGGACCGGCAACACCGGAAGCGGTACCGCCGGCTACAAGGCCTACGAGCGCGCGCACGAGGTCCGGGCCGAGGGCAAGGAGACGATCCTCGGCTCGTCCGACCCGTCGTTCCGGGGCGACCGGAGCCGCTACAACCCCGAGGAGCTCCTGGTCGCCTCGCTGTCGCAGTGCCACATGCTCTGGTACCTGCACCTCGCCTCGACCAACGGCGTCGTCGTGACGGACTACCGCGACCACGCCACCGGCACGATGGCCGAGCACCCGGACGGCTCGGGGCGGTTCACCGAGGTGGTGCTCAACCCCGTCGTGACGGTCGCCGACCCGGCCACGCGGGAGAAGGCGCAGGCGTTGCACGAGAAGGCGCACGCGATGTGCTTCATAGCCGCGAGTGTGAACTTTCCCGTGCGGCACGAACCAACGGTCGAAAGCGCTTGAGTCTCAAGCCGCTTGAGACCCCAGGGTGGTCGTCATGACCGAACAGCTGTACCCCATCGGGGACGTCGCGCGCCGCACCGGACTGAGTGTGAGCGCCATCAGGTTCTACGCGGACGAGAACGTCGTGCCGCCCACCAGCCACACGGACGGCGGGTATCGCCTTTACGACGTCGAGGCCGTCGCACGGCTGGAGCTCGTGCGGACGTTGCGCGATCTCGGCGCGAGTCTGGAGGACGTGCGGCGGTTGCTCGCCGACGAGACCTCGTTGCACGACCTCGCGACCACGCACCTCGTGATCGTGGAACGGCAGTTGCGCCATCTCACGGCGCGGCGGGCCGTGCTGCGGACCATCGTCGGGCAGGGCGGCGGCGCGCGGCAGGCGGCGTTGATGCACGCGCTCGTGTCGATGTCCGACGAGGACCGGGAGCGGTTGCTCGACGACTTCTGGAACGAGGTGACGGACGGGCTCACGGTGCACCCGGCGTTCGTCGACCACCTCCACCGGTTGCGGCCGGTGCTGCCGGAGGAGCCCGAGACCGAGCAGCTCCAGGCGTGGATCGAGCTCGCGGACATGGTGCGGGACACGGGTTTCCGGCGTGAGGTGCGGGAGTTCTTCCACACGAGCTTCGCGTCGCCGAAGGCGCTCACCGTGACGTCGCCGGAGATGATGGCGCGGATCGAGGCGCATCGGCTGATCGAGGTCGAGGCGGTGGAGGCGGAACGGGCCGGGGTCGCGCCGGACTCGGCGCGCGGCAAGGACATCGCCGCGCGGATGCTCGACTCGATCGCCGGCCTCACCGAGGCCGTCACCGGGACGCCCGCCGAGCCGGGCGAGCTGAAGCGCGGCATGATCGAGCCCGACCGGGTCGTCGACGAGACGGCGCGGCTGGCCGTCGCGCGGTTCGGCGCCGTGCTCGACCGGTACTTCACGCTCATGGCGACGATCAGCGGCACGCCCGCTCCCACGGACACGGGTGCGAGCGAACCGTGGGTCGCCGCCGCGATGAGCGCCCTCTAGCCGTTGCCGAGCTTGCGCTGGCGCGCCGTGTAGTCGCGCATGCGCTTCGGGTAGCCGACGATTCCGGCGTCGTAGATCGGCATCCCCAGTTTGCGTGCGAACGACCTCGCGGCGTCCGGCGAGGCGACCCTGCGGCGGGTCCACTCGCCGTCGTGAGCGACCAGCACCACAGTGGTTTCGGTCACCGTGGTCTTCGGCTCCACATAGGCCTCTACGCCGTGGCGGCTCTTCGTCCACTGCTCGAGGTGGCTGGTGTCCTGGTTGGAGGCGGTCCGCAGCACCCCTGGGCGCGGCTTCCTGCGGAAACGGTCGAACAGCCCCATCGAGCACCTCCTGCGTCTCCCTCCACCATGATGCCAGGAAAGGGTGTTATGAGTAGGTGAATGATCAGGACCGGGCGTGGTGTCCTATGCCGGATCACCGCGCTCTGGCAAGTAGTGACAAGATGGCCGCGTACCTCGCGCGCACCCGCGCGTAGTAAGTAATCCCGAGGAGATCCGAAGTGACTTCGCCGGAACTGGAGTCGGCCACCAACGCCGATCTCGTCATCCTCGGCGGTGGTTCAGGTGGCTACGCCTGCGCGTTCCGCGCGGCCGAGCTCGGCCTGTCCGTCGTCCTGGTCGAGAAGGACAAGCTGGGCGGCACCTGCCTGCATCGCGGTTGCATCCCGACCAAGGCGCTGCTGCACGCGGCCGAGGTCGCGGACAACGCCCGCGAAGGCGACCAGTTCGGCGTGAAGTCCTCCCTCGAGGGCATCGACATCGCCGGCGTCAACTCGTACAAGGACGGCGTGATCTCGCGGCTCTACAAGGGCCTGCAGGGACTCGCGAAGGCCAACAAGGTCACCCTCGTCGAGGGCGCGGGCACGTTCGTCGGCCCGAACACCGTCGAGGTGAACGGCCAGCGGTACACCGGTAAGAACGTCGTTCTCGCCACCGGTTCGTACGCCCGCAGCCTGCCCGGTCTGGAGATCGGCGGCCGGGTCATCACGAGTGACCAGGCGCTCAACCTGGACTTCATCCCCGAGAAGGTCGTCGTCCTCGGCGGCGGCGTCATCGGTGTGGAGTTCGCCAGCGTGTGGCGTTCGTTCGGCGCCGAGGTGACCATCGTCGAGGCCCTGCCCCGCCTGGTCCCGGCCGAGGACGAGTACGCGTCCAAGCAACTGGAGCGCGCGTTCCGCAAGCGCGGCATCAAGTTCAAGACCGGCGTGAAGTTCACCGGCGCCACCCAGACCGACTCGAGCGTCTCGGTCACGCTGGAGAACGGCGACGTCCTCGACGCCGACCTGCTGCTCGTCGCGGTCGGCCGCGGCCCCAACAGCGCGGGTCACGGCTACGAGGAGGCCGGCGTCAAGATCGACCGCGGCTTCGTCCTCACCGACGAGCGCCTGCGCACCAACCTCCCGAACGTCTTCGCCGTCGGCGACATCGTGCCCGGCCTGCAGCTCGCGCACCGCGGCTTCCAGCAGGGCATCTTCGTGGCCGAGGAGATCGCGGGCCAGAACCCGAAGGTGATCGACGAGGCGGGCATCCCGCGCGTCACCTACTGCAAGCCCGAGGTCGCGTCCGTCGGTCTGACCGAGGCCGCCGCCAAGGAGAAGTACGGGTCGGCCGAGACGTTCGTCTACGACCTCGCGGGCAACGGCAAGAGCCAGATCCTGAAGACCGCGGGCGGCGTGAAGCTCGTGAAGGCCCCCGACGGCCCCGTCGTCGGCATCACCATGGTCGGCGAGCGCGTCGGCGAACTCATCGGTGAGGCGCAGCTGATCTACAGCTGGGAAGCTTTCCCGGAGGACGTGGCTCCGCTGATCCACGCCCACCCGACCCAGACTGAAGCCCTGGGCGAGGCGTTCCTCGCTCTGGCCGGCAAGCCGCTGCACGTGCACGGCTGACCGTTCCCCACACAAAGTCAGCCACACGACGAGAGCACGAGGAGTCAGCGAACAATGGCCTTCTCCGTCCAGATGCCCGCACTCGGTGAGAGCGTCACCGAGGGCACGGTCACCCGGTGGTTGAAGCAGGAAGGCGACCGGGTGGAGGTGGACGAGCCGTTGCTCGAGGTGTCCACCGACAAGGTCGACACCGAGATCCCGTCTCCGGCGGCCGGTGTCCTGCAGAAGATCGTCGCGCAGGAGGACGACACCGTCGAGGTCGGCGGCGAGCTCGCGGTGATCGGTGACGGCGACGCCGCACCGGCTTCCGCGCCCGCCCCCGCCGCTCCGGCGCAGGAGGCCCCGGCCCCCGCGCAGGAAGAGGCGCCCGCCGCTCCCGCCCCGGCCGCCGAGGCTCCGGCTCCGGCCGCGCCGTCCGGTGGGTCGGCCGAGGGCACCGACGTCACGATGCCCGCGCTCGGCGAGTCCGTCACCGAGGGCACCGTCACCCGCTGGCTGAAGCAGGTCGGCGACAGCGTCGAGGTCGACGAGCCGCTGCTCGAGGTCTCGACCGACAAGGTCGACACCGAGATCCCGTCCCCGGTCGCCGGCACGCTGCTGGAGATCTCCGCGGGCGAGGACGAGACCGTCGAGGTCGGCGGCAAGCTCGCCGTCATCGGTTCGGGCAGCCCGGCTCCGGCCGCCGCTCCCGCCCCGGCCGCACCGGCGCCTGCCCCGGCTCCCGCCGCTGCTCCGGCTCCGGCTGCTCCGGCTCCGGCTGCTCCGGCTCCGGCCCCCGCCGCGCCGGCTCCGCAGGCCGCGCCCGCCGCGTCTTCTTCCGACGACGCCAACGGCACGCCGTACGTCACTCCGCTCGTGCGCAAGCTCGCGTCGGAGAACGGCATCGACCTGGGCTCGCTCAAGGGCACCGGCGTCGGTGGCCGCATCCGCAAGCAGGACGTGCTCGCCGCCGTCGAGGCCAAGAAGGCCCCGGCTCCGGCGCCCGCCGCCGCTCCGGCTGCCGCTGCCCCCGCCGCTCGCACCGCCGCCCCGGCCGCGGTCGACAACTCGGGCAAGCGCGGCACCGTGCAGAAGCTCCCGCGTCTGCGTCAGATCGTCGCGCAGCGCACCCGTGAGTCGCTGCAGCAGTCGGCCCAGCTCACCCAGGTGTTCGAGGTCGACGTGACCAAGATCGCCCGGCTGCGCAACCAGGCCAAGAAGGCGTTCGAGGCTCGTGAGGGCGCCAAGCTCACGTTCCTGCCGTTCTTCGCGAAGGCCGCCATCGAGGCCCTCAAGGCCCACCCGGTGCTCAACGCGTCGATCGACGAGGAGCGCAAGGAGGTCACCTACCACGGTGCCGAGCACCTCGGTCTGGCGATCGACACGGAGCGCGGCCTGCTCAACGCCGTGATCCACAACGCCGGTGACCTGAACCTGTCGGGCATCGCCCACAAGATCGGTGACCTGGCGGCGCGCGCCCGTTCGAACAAGCTCACGCCGGACGAGCTCGCCGGTGGCACGTTCTCGCTGACCAACCTCGGCAGCAACGGCGCCCTCTTCGACACCCCGATCATCCAGCAGCCGCAGGTCGGCATCCTGGGCGTCGGCGTCGTCAAGAAGCGCGCGGTCGTCATGACCGACGAGGACGGCAACGACACCATCGCCATCCGCTCGATGATGTACCTCGCGCTCACCTACGACCACCGCCTGGTCGACGGTGCCGACGCGGGCCGCTTCCTCACGACGGTCAAGAACCGTCTCGAGGAGGGCGCGTTCGAGGCCGACCTCGGTCTCTGAGCGCCGCGCGGTGCGTTCAGGCCCGGCCTGGACGCTCTGAGCAGCACTGATATCCGATATATCGGATATCAGCAGAGTGTGACCTGAAGGCCACCCCGGTTTGCCGGGGTGGCCTTCGGCACATCCTGGGTCCGGTATGTCTCTTGTGGCTGTGCATGCGGTGCTGGAGTGGGGAACGATCTAGGTCATGCGGGTAGTCATCGCGGGATCTTCGGGCTTGATCGGAACGAGCCTGGTGGCGTCGATGCGCGCCGCCGGGCACGAGGTGCTGCGGCTGGTGCGCCGCAAGGCCGCCGCGCCCGACGAACGCGGCTGGGACCCGTACGCCGGACGCATCGACGAAGGCACCTTCGACGGCGTCGACGCCGTCATCAACCTGTGCGGCGCGGGCATCGGCGACAAGCGGTGGGACGACGCGCGCAAGCAGGTCCTGCACGACAGCCGCGTCGTACCGGCCGAGGTGTTGTCGGCGGCGTGCGTCGACCACGGCGTGCCGGCGCTCGTGAACTCGTCGGGTGCCCACTTCTACGGCGACACCGGCTCGCGCCTCGCGGACGAGGACGCGCCCGGCGGCCACAGCTACATGGCACGCCTGACCCAGGACTGGGAGGCGGCGACGGCGGCGGCGCAGGAAGGCGGCGTGCGGGTCGTGCTGATGCGCACCGCTGTCGTCATCGCTCCGTCGGGCGGGGTGTTCGGCCGGCTGAAGCCCGTGTTCCAGTTCTTCCTGGGCGGCAAACTCGGAACGGGCGAGCAGTTCTTCCCGTGGGTGTCGCTCGACGACGTCGTGTCCGCCTACCGGTTCGTCGTCGAGCACGACGACGTCCGCGGGCCGGTGAACGTGGTGGGCCCGACACCGGCGACGAACGCCGAGTTCACCAAGGCGGCCGGCGCGGCACTCGGCCGGCCGACGCCGTGGACGGTGCCCGCGTTCGCGCTGAAGACGCTGCTCGGCGCCGAGATGGCGCAGGAGCTGCTGCTCAGCGGTCCCGGCCTGACGCCGAAGGTGCTGGAGAGCAAGGGCTTCCACTTCCTGCACCCGGCGCTGCCGTCCGCACTGACCGCGGCGGTCGCATGACTCGTGCGCTCGCGGCGGTGCTGGTGATCTCGTGGGTCCTGCTGGGACTGCCCGAGACGACCTCGCTCGACGTGTGGGTGCACGACGTGGTGCCGCGACCCGAGTGGTTGCAGGCGACGGCGTTCGCGATCGGCCTCGTGCTGGGGCCGACGATCGGGTGGGCGTTCGCGGCGGTGTTGTTCGTGCTGGCGTGGAAGCGGCGCGACCCGCGCCTGTGGAAGGCGCTCGCGTTGCACGGGATCTGCTGCGCGACGCTGCTGACGCGGTTCCTGTTCGACCGCGTCCGGCCCGTCGAGTACCACCTGCCGAGCTACCCGAGCGGGCACACGGTGGCCATCGCGTCGGTCGGGTTCACGCTGGTCGTGCTGCTGCGGCGAGGCGTGCTGTGGGCGGCGCTCGCGGTGCTCGTCGGCGGGTTCGCGAGGGTCGTGCTGGAGATGCACTGGGTCACCGACGTCATCGGCGCGGTGCTGGGTGTGACGGGCGTCGGGCTTTTGGCAGCCATGGCTTTGGGGTTGGTAACGTCGGGTCGTGAACTCGTGTCGCACCTCGACAGACCCCGTCGTCATCCGTGAGCTGGGGCTCATCGACTACATGGCGGCGTGGGACCTCCAGAAGGAGATCGCGGAGGCACGCGCCCCCGGCGCTGACAGCACTGTCGCCGCCGGTCCCGACACCCTCCTGCTGCTCGAGCACCCGCCCGTCTACACCTGCGGCCGGCGCACCCTCGACGAGGAACGCCCGCGCGGCGGCAGCACCCCGGTCATCGACGTCGACCGCGGCGGCAAGATCACCTGGCACGGACCCGGCCAACTGGTTGGTTACCCCATCGTCAAGCTGTCGGACCCGATCGACGTCGTCGACTACGTCCGCCGCGTCGAGCAGGGCCTGATCGACGTGTGCGACCAGCTCGGCGTGCACACCGGCCGCGTCGAGGGCCGCAGCGGCGTGTGGCTGCCCGCCGACGACCGCGGCCCCGAACGCAAGGTCGCCGCCATCGGCATCCGTGTGCAGCGCGGCGTGACCATGCACGGCTTCGAGATCAACTGCAACGCGAGCCTCGATGCGTTCGGCGACATCATCCCGTGCGGCATCAAGGACGCGGGCGTCGCTTCGCTCTCGCACGAGCTCGGCCGCGACGTCACCGTCGCCGAGGTCCTGCCGCTCGCCCGTGACTCTGTGCTCGCGGCGCTCGACGGAACGCTCCCCCTGACGGACCGCACTTTGGCCCGCACTGGCCCCGTCGCGCCGGGGATCACCTTCGCTAGCATTCCGTAGCCCTGCGGCGGGGAGCGGCGGAGTTCTCCTCAGGGCATTCCGGAGGAGGGTGCGTCGTGAGGTTGTCCCGACGCCAGTTGTTCGCGGCTGCCGGTGTCACGGCATTGGCGGGTGGAATCACGTCGAGTGGTTCGGTCGTGGCCGTCGCGGCCGCGCAGGACGAGAAGCCGGTGCGGACGTGGTCCGGTGAGATCCAGGTCGCCGAGTGGGAGCAGTACTACCTCGGGCTCGACGGTGGCGCGCGCCAAAAGGCGCTGAGCGCGTTGGGGATCGCCTATCGCGACGGCGTGCGCGCGGACGAGCAGTACCTGATGGTGCCGGTGGAATCGGTGCGCCGGGCCGCCTTGGAGTTCGGCGACCACGCGGCCGCCGACGTGCTGCGCGCCCGGTTCGGCCTCGACTCGCCGTCGATGCTCGGGCGCGGGTTGAAGCTGGTCCTCGGGCGGGACGGCCTGGAGCAGCGCTACCTCGACGACCCCGCGCTCCAGCTGCGATACATCGGATATCGGCGGAGGTTCGCGGGCCTCGTCCTGCCGATGCCGGCGGCGGTGCGGCGGGCGCTCGCCTGATATCCCGTATCCGATATCCGGTACGCGATATATCGCATGACGGATATCGACCACCCCACCTAGTACATCGGATATGGGATATCGGCGGGCGGGGCGAGGCCGCCGGACGCTGATATATCGGATACGGGATATCAGCAGGTCAGCAGCCCCATATATCGGATATCGGGTAGTGGATACGGGCCGCCGCCGGCGTCCACCACCCGATATATCGGATATCAGGCCAGCTGCGGGGCCACGTCCGAGGCGACGTCGGTGATGTGGTCGAGGTCGGCCAGGTCCAGGACCTGGAGGTAGACGCGCTGGATGCCCGTCGCCTCGCGCCACGCGCCGATGCGGTCGACGACCTCGGCCGGGGTGCCGGCGAGGCCGTTCTGCTTGAGTTCGTCGACCTCGCGGCCGATGGCGGCGGCGCGGCGGGCGACGTCGGCGTCGGTGCGGCCCACACACGCGACCAGGGCGACCGAGCGGGTGATGTCCGACGGAGCGCGGCCGATAGCCTCGCAGGCGGCGTCGACGCGGGCGAACTGCTCGACGGCGGCGTCGATGCCGACGAACGGCAGGTTGAACTCGGTGGCGTAGGAGGCGGCCAGTGCCGGGGTGCGCCGCGCGCCCTTGCCGCCGATCAGCAGCGGGATGCGGTCCTGCGCGGGCTTGGGCAGGGCGGGCGAGTCGGTCAGCGTGTAGTGCTTGCCCTCGAACGAGAAGGTGCCGCCGGCCGGGGTCTGCCACAGGCCGGTGATGATGGCGACCTGTTCCTCGTAGCGTTCGAACCGCTCCCCCAGCGCCGGGAACGGGATGCCGTACGCGGTGTGCTCGGCCTCGTACCAGCCGGCGCCGATGCCGAACTCCACGCGACCGCCGGACATCTGGTCGACCTGGGCGACGCTGATGGCGAGCGGTCCGGGGTGGCGGAAGGTCGCCGCGGTCATCAGCGTGCCCAGGCGGATCGTCGACGTGTCGCGGGCGAGGCCGGCGAAGGTGATCCACGGGTCGGTCGGGCCGGGCAGGCCGTCGGCCGAACCCATCTTCAGGTAGTGGTCGGAGCGGAAGAAGGCGCCGTAGCCGGCGTCCTCGGCCGTCTTCGCGACGCGGAGCAGGTCGTCGTAGCTCGCCCCTTGCTGGGGCTCGGTGAAGATGCGCAGTTCCACGACCAACAACTTAGCGAAGGCAAGTTTCAGTCGGGACGAGCTTCCGGGGAGAAGCGCGGGGCGGGGACGGCGGCGCCGTCGGCGGTGAAGACTCCGCGCGCCACCAGGTGCGGGTAGGACGCGGCCTCCTCCAAGGTCAGCACCGGGGTCACACAGGCATCCGTGGACGCGAACACCGAGGACCACTCGTCGCGGGTCCTGGTCAGGAACGCCTCGGCGAACGTCTTGCGCAGCAACGGCCACGAGTCGCGGTCCATCTGCGCGGGAAGATCATCCCGGGACAGCCCCAGACCGGCCAGCAGCAGCGCGTAGAACTGCGGTTCCAGCGAGCCGACGGCGACGGAACGGCCGTCCGCGCACTCGTACAGGGCGTAGAACGGGCAGCCGCCGTCCAGCAGGTTCGAGTCGGGCGCGTCCTCCCACACCTCCTGCGCCTTCATCGACCAGATCATCTGCGCGAGCGACGCCACACCGTCCACGATGGCCGCGTCGACGACCTGGCCGCGGCCGGTGCGCTGGCGTTCCCACAACGCCGCCAGCACGCCGAGCACCAGGTACAACGACCCGCCGCCGAAGTCGCCGACGAGGTTCAGCGGCGGCTTGCCGATCGCGTGCAGCAGACCGGTGACCGACAGGTAGTTGATGTCGTGGCCGGCGCGGTCGGCCAGCGGACCGGACTGGCCCCATCCGGTCATGCGGGCGTAGATCAGGCCGGGGTTCACCGCGAGGCAGTCGGACGGCCCGAGCCCGAGCCGTTCCAGCACGCCCGGCCGGAAGCCCTCGATCACGACGTCGGCGTCGGCGATCAGCGACAGCACCAGCGCACGGCCCTCGGACGACTTCAGGTCCGCGGACACCGAACGCCTGCCGCGCAACAGGAAGTCGCGGGAGGCGTCCGGCACCACGGACAGGCCGCCGGACGGACGTTCGACGCGGGTGACCTCCGCGCCGAGGTCCGCCAGCAGCATCGCGCCGTGCGGGCCGGGACCGATGCCGCCGAACTCGACGACCTTCAGTCCGGACAGGGGAGACATCAGGCAGAGGCCTCGAACGACAGGCGCGGGTTGAAGATCGCGCCGGACGACTCGGCCAGGCCGCGCATCGCCTTGGCGTGGTTGCCGAAGTCGGGGTGGGCCAGCGCGGCGCGCAGGGCGTCGGCGCTCTCCCACAGCGCGATGTTGATGTAGGAGGCCGGGTCGTCGAGCTGGCGCGAGAGCGTGTACTGGATCAGGCCCGGCTGCTCGCGCAGGAACGCCGCCGTCTCGTCGAAGGCCTTCTCGAACTCCTCGGGGTCACCGGTGAGCGTGAAGCGGTTCAGGAAGGTGATCATGAGAGAGCTCCTCTAAAACGGTGTCAGACCACGGAAAACTCTGCACACCGCGTCTTGAGACGTGCTCAAGGAACGCCCGCCAAGCTCAGCACCATGCGCATCATCGATCTGTCTTCCCACATTGACGCATCCGCGTACGAAGCGGACCCGGTGACGCACGAGGTGCTCACGGCCGCCCAGGGCGCGGAACACATGGCCGAGCAGCTCAAGGCGCGGCTCGGCATCGAGTTCGACGTCTCCGTGCTGCGGGACTCCGAGTTCCTCACGCTGGACCGGATCAGCCTGACCTCCCACACCGGCACGCACGTCGACGCCCCGAGCCACTACGGGTCGAAGACCACGTACGGCAACGGGATCCCGCGCCACATCGACGAGATGCCGCTGGAGTGGTTCCACAACCCCGGCGTGAAGCTCGACGTGCGCGGCCACGGCACCGGCGTCATCGGCGTGGAGGTGCTGGAGAAGGAGTTCGCCCGCATCGGTTACACGCCGAAGCCGATGGACGTCGTCATCCTCGACACCGGCGCCGCCGAGCACGCGGGCACCCAGACCTACTTCACCGACTACACCGGACTCGACGGCCCCGCCACGAACCTCCTGCTGGACCTCGGGGTCAAGGTGATCGGGACGGACGCGTTCAGCCTCGACGCGCCGTTCCCGGACATCGTCAAGCGCTACCTGCAGACCAAGGACGAGAGCGTGCTGTGGCCCGCGCACTTCGCCGGTCGCGACCGCGAGTACTGCCAGATCGAACGGCTCGCGAACCTGGACGCGTTGCCGGACTTCGGGTTCACCGTCGTCGCGTTCCCGGTCAAGATCAAGGGCGCCGGCGCGGGCTGGACCCGTGCGGTCGCCCTGTTGGACGACTGAAACCGGACAACCGTTCTTCAAGTGAGAGCTGAATCACCGTACCTACCCTCGTAGGTATGGAAAACAGCGATTCATGGCCACCAGAGAACGAAGACCACATCATCCGAGGCATCGACTAGCAGGCACTAAAGGGCCGCCCTCCAGGAGAGGGCGGCCCTTTTATATTGCGGCTAAACCAAACGGGCGCGAGCGGTCTCCACGGAGTCGTGCGCGTCCAGCAACGGCAACACCTGCGACGCACCCGACCGCACGGCCTTCGTGCGGCGCGCGAACGACGTCAGCGTCTGCCCGGGACCCGCTTCCACCAGCAGCACGTCGTACATCGCCACCAGCTCGTTCAACGCCGGTCCGAAGTAGACGGCGTCGGTCAGCTGCCGGGTCCAGAACCGCGCCGACAACGCGTCCTCGGAGGTCATCAGCTTGCCCGTGTACCCCGAGTACAACGGCATCGACGGCGCGACGGGCGAGGCACTCCACGACGCCAGCGCCTCGTCCACGGCCGGCTGCATCGCCGGGCTGTGGAACGGCGTCGACGCGGGCACCGTCACCACGATGTACTCGTCGGCCTCCAGACGGGCCCGCACCCGTGCCAGCGGCTCGTCGGACCCGGCCAGCATGGTCTGCCGCGCCGAGTTCACCGCGGCGATCGCGACATCGCCTTCCAGGTACGGCAGCAGATCCGCCTCCGAAGCGGCGACGGCCAGCATCCCACCGGACGGAATCGGCACCGCCGACAACACCCGGTCCCGCACCAGGGAAACCGCTTCCTCCAACGAGAACACCCCGGCCAGCGTGGCCGCGACGACCTCACCCGCGGAGTGCCCGATCAACGCCACGGGCTCGACACCCCACGACAACACGGTGCGCCCCAACGCGTAGTCCACCGCGAACAGCAACGGCTGCGCGCGCGACACGTGGTCGATGTCGGCGCCGGCCAGCCAGTCCTCGCAGGCCACCGACCCGACGTCCCCGAACAGCTCGAACACCTCGTCGATCACCGAGGTGAACACCGCGTCCGTGCCGTACAGGGACGCCGCCATCCGCGGGTACTGCGATCCCTGGCCCGGAAACATAAGTGCTACGTCCACAACACGCCTCCAGAAACGGCTCAAGGGCCGCGAGAGAGGAAAACACCCTCGCGGCCCTTGAGGCATGACATCACCTGTACTCGCGAACCACCATGGCGGAGTTGAAGCCGCCCTTGCCGCGGCCGAGCACCAGAGCGGCCTTGATCTTGCCGTGCCGCGCCTCGTTCATCACGAGGTCGAGCTCGTACTCCGGCACCACGTTCTCGACGTTGACGGTCGGCGGGATCGCGCTCCAGTAGATGGAGAGGATCGCCGACGCCACGTCCAGCGAGCCACCACCGGCGAAAAGCCTGCCGGTCATGGTCTTCGGGGCCGTCACCGGCACGCCGTACGGCCCGAAGATGCCCTTGATCGCCTCGGCCTCGGCCTTGTCGAGCTCCGGGATGCCCGCCGCGTCGGCGAACACCACGTCGATCTCCGAGGCGTCCATGCCGGCGTCGCGCAGGGCCAGCTCGGCCGCGCGCTTCAGGCCCGGCTCCCGCGACGGCATCCGCGAGTCGAACGTCGAGGCGTACCCGACGATCTCGCCGTAGATGCGCGTCCCCGGCCGTCCCGCCGCCGACTCCGGCGTCTCGACGACCATGATCGCGCCGCCCTCACCCGCGACGTACCCGGAGGCGTCGCGGTCGAACGGCAGGTAGGCGCGCTTCGGGTTGTTGTTGCGGGACAGGCAACCCGACGCCTGGTGGGCGACCCACGCCCACGGGCACAGCGAGGAGTCCATGCCGCCCGTCAGCGCGAGCTGCACGCCCTTGCGCAGCTGCCGGCGGGCGTGGCCGATGGAGTCGATGCCACCGGCCTGCTCGGACACCACGACCGCGCCGGGACCGCGCGTGCCGTGCCGGATGGAGATCTGGCCCGTGTTGACCGCGTAGAACCACGCGAACGACTGGTACGCCGAGACGTACTCCGGACCCTGGTGCCACAGCTTCTGCAGTTCGCGCTGACCGAACTCGTAGCCACCGGCGGTCGCCGCGGTGATCACCGCGATGTCCGTGTCGGGGATGTCGTTCGGCTGCACACCCGCACCACGCAACGCCCAGTCCGTGCCGACGAGTGTCAGCCGCGTCATGTGGTCCGTCTGCGGCAGCAGGCGACCCTGCAGGTGCCGCCCTGCCTCGAAGCCAGGCACCTCACCGGCGATCTTCGCCCAGTAGTTCGCGCTGTCGAACCGGGTGATCGGCCTGATCGCCGCCTCACCGTGCAGGGTCGCCCGCCAGTACGCGGTCGGCCCCAATCCGTTCGGCGACGCGATGCCGATTCCCGTCACCACCGCCCGAGTCACCGACCTGCCCCTTCCACCTTCTTGAGCACCATGGCGCTCTGGAATCCACCGAAACCACTGCCCACGGTCAGGACCGTGTTGACCTTCTTCTCGCGCGCGACCAGCGGCGTGTAGTCGAGGTCGCACTCGGGGTCCGGCTCGTGGAGGTTCGCCGTCGGCGGGATGAGGTCCTGCTCGAACGCCAGCAGCGAGCCGACGATCTCCAGGGACCCGATCGCGCCCAGCGAGTGCCCGATCATCGACTTGAAGCCGGAGACCGGGGTCTTGTAGGCGTGCGCACCGAGCGAGCGCTTGAAGGCGGCCGTCTCGTGCAGGTCGTTCTGCTTGGTGCCCGACCCGTGCGCGTTGATGTAGCCGACGTCCGTGGCGTCCGCCCGCGCCTGCTTCAGCGCGATGTTGATGGCGTCGGACATCTCGATGCCCTCGGGGTGCAGGCCCGTCATGTGGTAGGCGTTGCACCGCGAGGCGAAGCCGCCGATCTCACCGTAGATGTGGGCGCCGCGGGCACGGGCGTGCTCCAGCTCCTCCAGCACGATGATCGCGCACCCCTCGCCCAGCACCAGGCCGTCGCGGGTCTTGTCGAACGGCCGGCAGGCCGTTGTCGGGTCGTCGTTGCGGGTGCTCGACGCGCGGATCACGTCGAAGCAGACCACGGTGATCGGGGAGAGCGGGGCCTCGGTGCCGCCGGTGACGACGACGTCCGCGGAGCCCTCCATGATCAGCTCGGCCGCGTAACCGACCGAGTCGAGACCGGACGTGCAGCCCGTGGAGACCACGGAGACCGGTCCTTCCGCGCCGACCGTCCACGCCAGCTCCGTCGCCATCGAGGATGGCGTGAAGTAGTCGTAGAGGTGCGGGACCGCGTAGGACTGGTCGACCTCCCAGTACTTGCCCCGGTCGGAGCCGACGATGAACTCGCGCTCCAGCGAGGTCGTGCAGCCGACCGCGGTGCCGAGCGAGACACCGATGCGGCCGGGGTCGAGCTGGTCGAACTCGATGCCGGAGTCGGACATCGCCTCACGACCCGCGACCACGGCGAACTGCGCGGCCCGGTCGAGCCGGCGGATCTCCTGCGGTGTCAGGCCTTCGCGCACTGGATCGAAATCTGCTTCCCCCGCCATGCGGGAGCGGTACGGAGACGCGTCGAAGTGCGTGATGTTGCGAGTCGCCGTACGCCCTTCGGACAGCAGTTTCCAATACGCCTTCGTTCCGATGCCACCAGGTGCGACCACGCCCACCCCGGTGATGACGGCGCGACGACTCATCGGACACCTCCAATCGCCTTCTGTGCGGACACGGTCTGCTCCAATCTCGGACAGGGCACGGGAGCGATACCTGTTTCTGCCGAATGAACCGATGGTGAAACGGCCCGATCGAGGCCACCTCGAACGACGGCGTAGGACCCCTGTACGAGGCTTGCCCCCGCATCCGCGGCGAACAGCTGCTTCGCCTGCGAACCGCCTTCGTCGTGACAACCAAATCCCAGGGGCACACCGGTTTCCGCGACCGAGGAGACGATCTCGCCGATCTGGTCCGGCCACAGCTTGCCCGCTGTGTCGTGCAACAACACGGTTTCCGCCCCAGCCTCCGCGGCGGTCAGCACGACCTCCAAAGCGTGTTCGGGGTCGATCAGCCAGCCGTCGAAGAAGTCCCGCGCTTCGACGATCACTCGTCGTTCCACGCGCACGAGTTGACGCACGGCGTTCCGAACCATCGAAATGCCGTGCCCCTGGACGATTACTGCCACCGCGGGCGTTTCCGCGGCTGTCAGTGCGGCGATGTCCTCAGGACCGCCTGATGCGATGAGGGTGGACGACCGCAACCGGAGCTCGATCGCCGCCCGGTGGTAGAACGACCGGGCGGGCCTGCCTCCGTCGACGAACGCGACCCCGAGCGCGTCGAGGCGCCGCGCCGCGACCAGTCTGTCCGAAATGGACAGGCTGGTGCGGCGCAGCGAGATGTCGTAGAGCTTCATCTAGAACCCCGACAGCAGCACTCGGGAGGCCTCGATCTCGTAAGCGCAATGCCCGACTTCCGAAGGACATCCCTTGCGCTGATGCTCGACCGCGGCCTTCTCCAGGTACATGGAGACCACGTAGAGTCCGTTGCGGCTCGCAGCGCGTGCGGCGGCTGTCAGCAAGTCCGCGCCACCCAACCCCATCGCTTCACCTCATCCTCATCCGTTCTCGGCGAATTCCTTCGCGTGCCGGAGCGTCGTGAGGCTGTTGGTGCCCAGCGCGTGACGGATGAGCTCGCGAGCGCGCTCGATCGTCCCGTCGGCACCCAGCACCTCGGGGATGACCTCGGGCCGGATGACGACGGTGTGGTGCGACGTCGCCTCGATGCCGGCCTCGATGCCGTCGCCGATGTCCTTGAACGTCCACCGGCCGACGTGTGCCGCCATGATCGGCGGGGTGTGCGTCTGCTTGTAGACGATGCCGTCGTACGGGGTGCAGACCCGCACCGAGTGCGTGGTGTGGATCGACCCGTCCGGGCTGCGCGTGTCCATCTCCATGGACTGCACCCCGGTGACGGCCTCCGTGAGGTCCAGCCGTGCCACGTGCGGCAGGCGCTCCGGCCACAGGTCGGACCGGTAGAGGAACTCGTAGACGTCCTTGCGGCTCGCGTGGATCGTGATGCTGTCCGAGAACGACAGCACCAGCTTGTCGTAGTCGTCGCCGTACTCGGCCGCCCGCTTCAGGGCGGCGAGCTCGGCGTCGCTGTTGTTGTTGACCGCGTTCAGGATGAGGTCGACCGCCTCCGGCTGCGCCGCGGTGAAGTGGTGGAGCAGATCGACCCGAGTCGCCGAGTCGGCGATCGGGACGATCCGCCACTCCCCACCCATCGTCTTCACCGGTGCCGCCGAACGTTCCTGCTCGAACTTGATGTGCAGGTTCGCCGGGTCGAGCTCGCGCCGGGACGTCCACGTGCGCACGTCACCGTTGGCGAACGCGTGCAACCGCAACCGCTCCGTCGAGCCGTCCCGTTCGAACACCTCGGCCTGCACCGTGGGTCCGAAGATGTACGGCCAGGTCGTCACGTCCGCGACCAGGTCGTACACCACCTTGGCGGGAGCCCCGATCATGACCGTGTGCGTGGTGGTGTGCGTCATGTCCGTCTCCGTATCCCGAGTCGCCGGCGTCAGGCCGCGATCTGTCCGTTGACCTTGTCC
Organism: Lentzea sp. NPDC058450; assembly: GCF_042721395.1. Classification (NCBI taxonomy): domain Bacteria; kingdom Bacillati; phylum Actinomycetota; class Actinomycetes; order Pseudonocardiales; family Pseudonocardiaceae; genus Lentzea; species Lentzea sp. NPDC058450. The sequence continues at coordinate 202,333 of NZ_JBHXLO010000005.1, read as the reverse complement.
AGCAACTGACGCGGCGTCTCGAGGTACGCCATCTCGTCGTCGGCGATGGAGACCCCGTGCTTGCGCTTGATCAGCGCGACCGTCTCCAGCAGGGCGAGGGAGTCGAAGCCCAGCTCGAGGAACGGGAGGTCGAGAATGTCCTGGCCGGGCTTGAACGAGTCGTCGTCGCCCGCGGCCTCGTTGAGGATCTCCTTGAGACCCTCGATGGTCAGTGCGCTCACGGCTAGCTTCCTTTCCTCCAGCGGGCGGATTCCCGCGCGCCCACGTCTGAGGTTGCCAGCGCACACCTGTAGCTCAGTGGAGAGATTCTCGAAGAAACTGTTGTCTGACAAGCAAAAACGGCCCCCGCCACAGTGTGGCGAGGGCCGCTGGAGCCAGACTTCAGGCGAGAAGTCGTTGCAGCTGACGGGTTTCCGCGCTGTCGAGGCGCGGGTCGGACGTCAGGATGGCGTGCTGCAACGTCTGCAGGCGCGACGACGGTTCGACGCCGAGCTCCTCGATCAGGGTGTTGCGCAACGCCTTGAACGCGTCGAGCGCCTGCCACTGCCGGCCGGCGCGGAACAGCGAGATCATGTACTGCGCGCACAGGTTCTCGTTCATCGGGTTCTGCACGGTCAGCACCGAGAGCTCGGAGAGCAACGCCTTGTGCTTGCCCATCCGCAGCTCGGCGTCGATGCGCGCTTCGAGCACGCCGAGCCGCGCCTCCTCCAGGCGCACGATCTCGATGCCGAGCGGCATGCCGGGCCGCACGTCGACGACCGCGGCGCCGCGCCACATGTCGAGCGCCTGGCGCAGCAGCCGGGAGGCCGACGCGAAGTCCTCGACGTCGTAGGCCTGCTGGCCGGCGCGCGAGAGGCGTTCGAACTCGTGCACGTCGACGGCGTCCTCGGGCACGTCGAGCAGGTAGCCGCCGTACCGGGTGACCAGCACCTCCTTGGCCGCGCCCTCGCCGGACGTCGCCAGGGCGTCGCCGATGAGCTTGCGCAGCTGGAGGATGTAGGTCTGCAGGGTGGTGCGGGCGCTGCGCGGCGGGCGGTCGCCCCACAGCTCCTCGATCAGCGTGGGGACGGACACGACCTGCCCGGAGTGCAGCGCGAGCAGCGCCAGGATCTGACGTGGCTTGGCCGCGGTGGGCGTCACCGAGCGACCGTTCACCTTGGCCTCGACGGGCCCCAGGACCTTGATCTGCATCGCGACCCCTCCTTCGGTTCCGAGCACGGGATTAGTCTGCTCGGCCCAACGGGCGCGCGTTAGTGCACAGGCCATCGATGTCAGGTGAGTTCTGCCCGTGCCGGGTATGAAAACTTCATACGAGGGCGCATTAGCCGGTAACTACCGATCCATTACCGCTGGTCCGCATGATTACCCACATCAAATGACACGCAAACATCGGAGATGCACATGTACCCCACCGTCACCGTGGAGCACTTGTCTTCCGTCACCACCGCCAGCGACGACTCCGACGACATGAAGATCTACCAGTTCGACCGTGAAGCCTCGATGGACTACTACATCTTCACCTACGGCAGCTGCAGCGGAGGCAACTGCATCATCGGCAGCGGCTACACGAGCTACGACGAGGTCCTCGCAGCATGAGACCCGAACTGGCCGACCCCGACGAGCGGCGGATCGGGTTCAAGCTCCACCTCCGGCCGCAGATCGTGCAGGGTGAGGCCGTGTACCTCATCGGCGAGTCCGGGGTCACCGCGATCCAGGGCACGCACGTCGAGGCGCTGGCACCACTGCTCGACGGCACCAGGGACCTCACCGCGGTGCTGCGGGACCTTCCCGCCGGTCTGTCCGCCGACCTGGTGGAACGCATGCTCACGAGGCTCGCCGCGGCGGGTCTGGTCGGCAGGCGCTGCGCTGACGGCGGTCCGGCCACGACAGAGGCATCACTCGCGTACTGGGACGCGGCCGGGCTCGACCCGGCGGACGCGGTGGCGGCGACGACGACGTCGACCGTCTCCGTCGTCGCGGTCGGCGACGCCGATCGCGACGGGCTCGTGGAAGCCTTGCGCCACAACGGACTGACGGTCACCTCGGGGAGTGGTGACCTCACGATCGTGGTGTGCGCGGACTACCTGGCCCCCGAACTGCGCGACGTCGACGCCGCGCACCGCGCCTCCGGCACGCCCTGGATGCTGGTCAAACCGGTCGGCGCGCAGGTGAGCGTCGGTCCCTTCTTCACCCCCGGCGACGGCCCCTGCTGGCGTTGCCTCGCCACCCGCCTCTCGGCGAACCGCAAGGCGGAGGCGCACGTACGGGCACGGTGCGGACAACGAGGTCCGGCACCGCGTCCCGCCATCGGACTTCCGTCGCTGCGAGCGACGGCACTGGAGATCGCGTCGGTCGAGGCCGCCAAGTGGTTCGCGGGCGTCCGCCACGGGGCGCAGCGGTCGATCTGGAACTACGACAGCCTCACCATGAGGGTCACGCAGCACGAGGTGCGGCACCGCCCGCAGTGCTCGGGCTGCGGTGACCCCGGAGTTCTCGCGCGCAGGACGTTCGAGCCGGTCGAACTCGTCAGTCGCGTGAAGACCTCCTGCGACGGCGGCGGCCACCGGTCGTCGTCGCCGCAGGAGGTGCTCGACACCTACCGGCACCTGATCGGCCCGGTCACCGGCATCGTGCGGGAGATCCACCGCAACGACCGCGGGCCTTCGTTCTTCAACTCCTACCAGTCCGGGGCGAACATCGCGGCGTCCGGCGAAGGGCTCGAAGGCCTGCGCTCGGCGTTGCGCGCGGACAGCGGGGGCAAGGGCGTGACGCCACTCGACGCCGAGGTCGGCGCGCTGTGCGAGGCCGTGGAACGGCGCAGCGGCGCGTTCGCCGGCGACGAGGCACGCGTGAGCGGCAGCTACACCTCGCTCGGCGACCAGGCGATCCACCCGGACTCCGTGCAGCTCTACCACCCGCGTCAGTTCGGGGGCCGGGACGGCTGGAACGCCGAGCACTCGGCCTTCCAGCAGGTCACCGCGCCGTTCGACGACGACCAGGTGATGGACTGGACCCCGCTCTGGTCGCTGACCGAGCAACGGCACAGGTTCCTGCCCACCGGCATGCTCTACTTCGGCGCCCCCTGTCCGCCGAGCGTCACCTCGAACTCCAACGGTTGCGCCGCCGGCAGCAGCCTGGAGGACGCGGTCCTGCAAGGGCTTCTGGAACTCGTCGAACGCGACGCGGTCGCGATCTGGTGGTACAACCGCACTTCCGCGCCGGGCATGGACCTCGACGCCTTCCACGACCCGTGGATCGACGAGCTCCGCGCCGTGCACGCGGGCCTCGGCCGCGAAGTGTGGCTGCTCGACGTCACCTCGGACCTGGGCGTGCCGGCGATGGTCGCGGTGTCCCGCCGCACCGGCGGGGCGCGCGACGACATCATGTTCGGCTGCGGCGCGCACCTCGACCCGAGGATCGCCGCCCGGCGCGCGCTCACCGAGCTGAACCAGTGCATGCCGATGGTCTGCGAACCGATGGACCTGGGCGCGTTCGACGTCGACATGCGGCGCTGGTTCGAGAACACCCGGCTCGCCGAGCACCCCTGGCTGGAGCCCGACCCCGCAGTGCCGGCACGTCCGCCGTCGCACCACGTCTACACGCACCGCCGTGACCTCGTGGACGACATCAGGGCGATCCAGGACACCCTGGAGTCACTGGGGATGGAGCTCCTGGTGCTCGACCAGACACGTCCAGACGTGGGGCTTCCCGTGGTGCGGGTGGTGGTGCCGGGACTGCGGCACTTCTGGTCGAGGTTCGCTCAAGGGCGCCTCTACGACGTGCCCGTACAACTGGGTCGGCTGGCACGACCGCGCCGGTACGAGGAGCTCAACCCGATCCCGTTGTTCATGTGATGACCATCGCCCAGAGCGGAGGCGCCGTGGTGACCACGACCACGCAGTCACACGTCCCGGCAGGCAGGCCCCTGTGGTCCCTGATGGAGGACGTGTTCGTGGACGAGGGCTCCGAGCACCTCACGGTCCACGGCAGGTGGGGCGCCATCGAGATCGCCGACACCAGTCCGCTCGTGCGCGAGGCGTTGCACAGGATGAGCCTCGGCCCCGTCGCTCTCGAGAACATCTCGGCGCTGCACGAGAACTTCGTGCGGTGGAAGGCGGGCGCCGGGCCGTGCCTCGTGTGGCGCAAGCTGAAGAACACGCTCGACCAGCTGGGTGGGTGCCTGGTGCCGTCGCTCGGCCTGAACGACGGCGCGGGTCCCATCCTCTCGCTGGTGGCCGTCACCCGTGAGGCCGTGTTCGCCCTGCCCAGCATCGGGGACGACCAGATCGTCTCCATGCGGCCCCACACCGAGATCGAACGGCTCAACGGCGACCAGGCACTCAACTGCCCGGGGCGGGCCTACCAGGTGATCCTGCACAGCGCGCCCGCGACCGAGATCGCGAAGTCGTTGCTGCACACCGAGAGCACGATCAACCAGCTCGCGGAGTCGTTGCAGGTGGACAAGACCCTGGTCGCCGACGTGGTGGCCTATCTCGCGGGAGCCGACCTAGTCGCTGTGCAGAGGTGTTGAGCCGCCGCCATGTTGCTCCGAACGAGGACCGCAAAACGCGAGATTTCCCAGGAAGCGCCCGTATCATGGCCGCGTCCCGAACCTCGCGTGGGAGCCACTGTGACGCAACGACAGGAACGCTCGTCCGTGTCCCGTCGTTTGGCGTACTTCGTCATCAGCGTGGTGTTCGCCAACTACCTCCTCGACAACTTCCTCGACGTGGTGAAGGTCAGCGTCACGCCCGCCAGGGTCGTGGGCTCCCTCGCCTGTCTGCTCGCGATCGGGTACCTCCAGCTCGGGGTGTTCAGCAGGCCGGGCGCGGAGCTGCGGTCCCGCGCGGCGTACCTGGCGCTGGGCGCGATGGCGGCCCTCGTCTACGTCCCGCTGCTGTTCTTCCCGACCGAGTGGACCGGGATGCACGGCTTCCTCGCGGGCAGCGCGCTGCTCGTGCTGCCGGGCAGGATCCGCTGGCTGGTGTACGGCGCGGTGGCGGTGAGCAACGGGCTGATCCAGGCCTGGAGCGTTCCCGACCTCTCCACCCAGGTCTACTACATGATCTCCTCGCTGGTCGCGGGACTGGTCGTGTACGGCCTGTCCCGGTTGCCGTCGCAGGTGAAGCAACTGGAGGAGGCGCGTTCCGAGCTCGCCGCGCTGGCGGTGTCGCAGGAACGGCTGCGGTTCGCGCGCGACCTGCACGACCTGCTGGGGTTCAGCCTGTCCGCCGTCACGCTGAAGGTGGAGCTGGCCCGCAAGCTGCTCGGCGCGCACACCGAACGCGCGATGCGGGAGCTGGCCGAGATCCTCGGCATCGCCCGCGAGGCCCTGACGGACGTTCGTGCGGTGGCGTCGAGCTACCGCGAACTCTCGCTGGCGGACGAGATCGAGTCGGCGCGGTCCGTGCTGGCCGCGGCCGGTGTCGCGACGACGATCGACGCGGACCACCGCGAGCTCTCGCCGCGGTCGAGGACCGTGCTCGCGACGGTGCTGCGCGAGGGCGTGACGAACCTGTTGCGGCACAGCGAGGCCACCCGGTGCACCATCACGATCTCCAGCAGGGGCGACACGGCGACGATCGACATCGTCAACGACGGCGCTCCCGCTCAGGTCGACGCCGAGCGCGGCAGCGGCCTCACCAACCTCGCCACGCGCGCCACGGCCATCGACGGCTCCCTGCTCGCCCAGGTCTCGCCCGGCGGCACCTACCGGCTGCACGCCGAGGTACCGGCCGAGCCGGTGTCCGAGGAGCAGGCGGACGGCCCGCGACCGGCCGGCCAGTCGATGGCGACCCGGTTCGCCCAGGTGCTGTTCACCACCGTGGTGATCGGCTACGGCCTCATGTCGCTGTCGCAGGTCGCCTACGACTACCCCCACATGGGGCTGACCGGGATGGCGGTCGCGCTGCTCGCCACCGCGGTCCAGCTCGGCCTGGTGCTGGGCCTCGTCAGCCGCACCCGCGTCCGCCTCGGCCTGGCGGGCAGGCTCGCGGTGCTCGCCGTGATGGCCGTCTGCGTGTACGTGCCGGTGTGGATCTACGGCAACCCGCTCATCGCGGTGCCAGGCTTCCTCGCCGGGTCCGCCGCGCTGCTGCTGCCGCGCCTGTACGGGTGGGCGGCGTTCCTCGTGATCGCCGCGGGTCAGTACTTCATGTGGACCGCGACCGGCTTCACCGGCTCCTGGGTCGTGTACGGCCTCGTCGCCGTGACGAACCACGGGCTCGTGCTGTACGGGCTGACCCGGCTGCGGGTGATGGTGAGCGAGCTGCACGAGGCCCGCGAGGAACTGGCGACGGCGGCGGTGGCCCAGGAACGGCTGCGGTTCGCGCGCGACCTGCACGACCTGCTCGGCTACAGCCTCTCCGCGATCACGCTGAAGAGCGAGCTCACGCACCGGCTGGCCACGATCGACCCCGGCCGGGCCCGCCAGGAGCTGACCGAGGTCCTGGAGATCTCCCGGCAGGCCCTCGCGGACGTGCGGTCGGTGGCGCTGAGCTACCGGGAGCTGTCGTTCGACGAGGAGACCCAGTCGGCGCAGGCGCTGCTGTCGGCGGCCGACATCGAGGTCACCGTGCAGATCGACGCGTGCGACCAGCTGCCGACCGAGGTGAAGGTGACGCTCGCGACGGTGCTGCGCGAGGGCGTCACGAACCTGCTGCGGCACAGCAAGGCCGAGCACTGCGAGATCGTGCTCTCCAGCTCGCAGCACCTGGTCACGATGGACATCGTCAACGACGGCATCCCCTCGACGGAGCGCCGGTCGCCCGACGGCAGCGGGATCGGCAACCTGACGACGCGGGTGCGGGCGCTGGGCGGCGACCTGCAGGCCGGTCTCACGCCCGAGCACACCTACCGGCTGCGCGCCGAGATCCCGCTGCCGCTCAACTGAGGTCCTGATCAGCCGGTCCGGGTGCCATCATGCCTGCCCATGACGGCCGATCTCCCGAGACCGGGGCACGCATCCGTGTCCCGGCGGCTCGCGTTCGCCGTGATCAGCGTTGTGTTCGCCGGCTACCTGCTCAACGCGTTCCTCTACGTGCTCGACGCGGGCGCGACACCGGGCCGGGTCGCCGGGTCGCTCGCCTGCCTGGTGACGATCGGGTACCTCCAGCTCGGGGTGTTCTCGCGGCCCGGCACCGACCTGGGATCGGCGGGGGCACGCCTCGCGCTGGGGGCGTTGGCGGTCCTCGCGTTCGCACCGGTGGCGTTCTTCCCGACGGCGTGGGCGGGCATGCCGGGGTTCCTCGCCGGCAGCGCGCTGCTGGTGCTGCGCGGGCGGGCGCGGTGGGTGGTGTTCGTCCTGGTCGCGGCGGCCAACCCGCTGTCGAAGACCTGGTTCGGCGCGCCCGCGGGAGTGCTCGCGTACTGGTTCGCGTCCACGCTGACCGCGGGTCTCGCCGTCTACGGGCTGTCGCGGTTGCCGACGCTGGTCGACCGGCTGGAGACCGCCCGGTCGGAGCTGGCCGACCTCGCGGTGGCGCGCGCACGGCTGGCGTTCGCCCGCGACCTGGAGGACCTGCTCGGGCAGGGCCTGACCACGATCATGCGCGAGGCCCGGGTCGTCGGCGAGTCCGGGATCGCGCGGATCATCGGCATCGCCCGCGAGGCGCTGACGGACGTGCGCGCGGTCGCGTCGAGCTACCGCGAGCCGCCCTCCCCGACGGCACCGATCCCGGCTCTGTGGCCGCGGGCGCTGCTCACGGCGGTGGTGATCGGGTACTGCGTGATGGCGACGTTGCTCGCGTCGTTCGACCTCCGCGTGATGGCGGTCTGCGCGGTGAGCGGCGCGGTGATCGCGACCCTCCTGCTCGCCGTCCTGCCCCGCCGGCCCCGCCTGGCGCTCGCCGGGATCGCCGTGTGCGTGTTCGGCCCGCAGCTCGTGACGGGGAACCCGTTCGCGGGCGGCGTCCCCGGTTTCGCCGCGGGGGCCGCCCTGCTGGTGCTGCCGCGGCGGGCCGGCTGGGCGGGGTTCGGTGCCGTCGTCGCGAGCCAGGGCGTCGTGCACGTGGTGGCCGGCAACCCGCTCACGGACGTCGTGTGGGGCATGATCGCGGCCACCAACCACGGGCTGGTGCTGTACGCGCTGTCGCGGTTGTGGTCGATGGTGACCGAGCTGCAGCAGGCCCGCGAGGAACTGGCGACGGCGGCCGTCCTCCGCGAACGGCTGCGGTTCGGGCGCGACCTGCACGACCTGCTCGGGTACAGCCTGTCCGCGATCACGCTGAAGACCGAGCTGGCCCACCGGCTGCCGCCGGACCAGGCCCGCCGGGAGCTCGCCGAGGTGCGCGACATCGCCCGGCAGGCGCTCGCCGACGTGCGGTCGGTGGCGTCGAGCTACCGCGAGCTGTCGTTCGGCGAGGAGCTCGGGTCGGCCCGCGCGCTGCTGGCGGTGGCGGGCGTCGACGTCCGGGTCGACGCGGATGAGGTGCCCGCCGAGGTGGAGGTGACGCTCGCGACCGTGCTGCGCGAGGGCGTCACGAACCTGCTGCGGCACAGCAAGGCCGAGCACTGCGAGATCGCCTTTTCCACGTCGGGGCGACTCGTGGTGCTGGAGATCGTCAACGACGGGGTGCCAGCGGTTCGGCGGGAGTCCGGTGACGGCACCGGGATCGGCAACCTCACCGCACGGGTGCGGGCGCTCGGCGGCGCACTGCACGCCGGCCTCACGCCCGGGCACACCTATCGGCTGCGCGCCGAAATCCCGTTGCCGCGTCAGAGCATCTCGATGACCGCGCAGCCCCAGCTGTAGCCGGCGCCGACGCCGAACATCACGATCCGCTGGCCGGACTTCGCCTTGCCGGACTGCACCAGGTGGTCGAAGCTCGCGAACTGGTCGCCGGCGCCGAGGTGCCCGACCGTGCGGCTCCACGCCCACGTCGTGCGCTCCGGATCGAGGTCGTACGGCCGCAGGTAGTTCACGTCCAGCCGGCGGCGCCCGAAGTGCGGCAGGATCACCCAGTCCGCGTCACCGATCTTCATGTCGGCGTCGGACAGCGCCTGCTCGACGGCGAGCGCCTGGCCCGCGTTGGCCTTGTTGATGCCGTAGGAGAGCCCGAACTCGCGGCTGAACGTGTGCTTGGCCTCCTCGAAGTCCACCGGGATGCGGTGCGAGAAGGGCGCGAGCCCGAACGGCACGTCACCGCGGTGCAGCGGTTCGAGATCGCTGTCCGCATTGATCGCCAACGAAAGCAGCTTCGCGTAACCGCCCCGAGTGGACAGCACCAGAGCCGACGCACCGTCGCCGTAGGGCGTTCCGGGGTCGGTCCTCCAGCGGTCGATTCCGGGCAGGCAGAAGCGATCTGAGGACGTCAGGAGGGCATCCCTGCCGGGACGGGCGACCAGGTAGGAGACGGCGAGGTCCATCGCGGCCAGGCCACCGTTGGACATCTGCCGGATCTCCAGCGCCAGACAGGAGTTCCTGACCGTCTCGCGCTGGATGTAGGACCCGACCGGCCACAGGTCCTGGCCCTGGTGGTAGGTGGTGGCGTGCAGGATCAGGTCGACATCGCCGGGCTCCGACTTCGCCCGTGCCAACGCGACCCTGGCCGCCTCGACCGCCATCTCGGCCGCGGACTCGTGCGGGGACACGGAGACGGACTCGACGTCCGTGCGCGCGACGAGCTTCGGCTCGCACTCCCCCGACGCGATCGCGTCCGCGACGTTCAGCGTCGAGGGCAGGCGCACCCCGCTGCCGTTGACGAAGACATCCTTGACTCGCACCGCGGTCAGACCTCCTTCAGCGCGCGTGCCACGCGCACCACGCGTTCTGCCTGGACCTGGGCCGCCTGCAACGCGATCTCGTCGACCGGCAGGTTGTCCGCGCCCAGAACGTGAGAGGTGCCGTAGGGATTCAGGTTTCCACCCGGCGGCACGATGATCCCGCCGAAGTGGCAGACCATGTTGTAGATCGACACCAGCGTCGTCTCCATGCCCCCGTGCAGGCTGCCGCCGGAGGTGAAGGCGCTGTAGACCTTGTCCGCCAGCAGGCCGCTGAACCACGCCGGCCCCAGCGTGTCGATGAACTGCTTGAGCTGCGAGGACACGTTGCCGAAGCGGGTCGGCGTGCCGAAGACGACGGCGTCGGCCCACAGCACGTCGTCGACCGCGGCGATGGGGACGTCCTTCGTCTCCTCCAGGTGCTCGGCCCACGAGGGCCGTGACCGCCAGACGGCCTCGGGAGCGAGCTCCGCGGCGCGCACCAGCCGCACCTCGGCGCCGTTCTTCTCGGCCGTCTCGGCGATCTCCGAGGCGAGCCGGTGAATCGTTCCCGTCGAGGAGTAGTAGACGACCGTCAGGTTGACGCCGCGTTCCATGACGCATCCCTTCGCGAGGTTGCTCGGTTCACCCTTGCCGGGGCGCCTTGATGTGGCGTGGAGCGCGACCTGAACGTTGGGAGATATGGTGTCGCGCGGAGGGGCGCGATGATCAGGGTTCTGCTCGCGGAGGACATGCACATGGTGCGCGGTGCTCTCATCGCGCTGCTCAACCTCGAACCGGACATCGAGGTCGTGGCCGAGGTGAGCTCGGGCGACAAGATCGTGCCGGCCGCGCGCCAGCACGGTCCGGACGTCTGCGTCATCGACATCGACCTGCCGATCCTCGACGGGCTGAGTGCCGCGACGACGATCCGCGAGACGATGCCGCAGGTCAGGACGTTGATGCTGACGTCGCTCGGCCGTCCGGGGACGCTGCGCAGGGCGTTGGCCGCCCGCGTGGACGGCTTTCTGCTCAAGGACGCGCCGCCGACGGAGCTCGCGGACGCGATCCGCCGCGTCGCCGCCGGGGAACGCGTCGTCGACAGCCAGCTGGCCCTGGCCGCGTGGGACCGCGGCGAGTGCCCGCTGACCGACCGCGAGCTGGAGGTCCTGCGGCTCGCGGCCGCCGGCGCCGACTCGCCTGACATCGCTGTCGCGCTGTCGTTGTCGGTCGGCACCGTGCGCAACTACATGACCACGATCATGACCAAGCTGAACGGGCGCAACCGGGTGGACGCCATCCGCATCGCCGAGGAAGCCGGCTGGTTGTAGCGCGGACGGCGTGCCCACTCAGGCCGCTTTCTGCTGGCTCGCCCGCAGGTCGAAGCCCGGCTGGGCGACGATCTCCGGTGTGAGCGCGTTGCCGTTCTCGAGGATCCTCCTGCCCATCAGGAAATCGATGGGGCGGTTGTACGCCTCGATCCCGATGAGCCTGCCCTGCTTGAAGCAGAACACCGAGAACTTGCCCTCGGCCGGGTCGCCGACGGTGACCGTGCGGTCGTGGCCGTTGGTGAGGCCCGCGGTCTGCAGCTTCACGTCGTACTGGTCGCTCCAGAACCACGGCAGGGCGGTGTAGGGCTCCGCGCTGCCGAGGATGGCCGCCGCGACCGTGGTGCCCTGGTCGGTGGCGTTCTGCACTGATTCCAACCGGATGAGCCCACCGGCGTGCGTGCTCGCGAAGCTCGCGCAGTCGCCGAGCGCGTGGACGCGCGGGTCGACGGTGCGCAGGTGGGCGTCCACGACGATGCCGTTGTCGACGGCGAGGCCGGCGCGCTGGGCGATCTCCGTGTTGGGGATGACGCCGATGCCCGCGACGACGAGGTCGGCGACGAGCACCGTGCCGTCCGTCAGCTCGACGAGGCCTTCCTTGACGGCGGCGACGCCCGTGCCGGTGAGGATCTGGACGCCTTCGCTGCGGTGGCGGTTGACGAGCTGCTCCGCGGTCGCCGCGGACACGGCCCGTTGCATCACCTGCGGCTGCGCCTCGACGACGGTCACCTCGTGCCGGAGTTTCCGCACCACGGCGGCGAATTCCAGGCCGATGAACCCACCGCCGATGACGACGACGTCGAGCCCGATCTGGCCGTCGAGGCGTTCCTTGATGGCGTCCGCGTCGGCGATCGAGCGGAGGTTGAGCACGTGTTCGGCGCCGGGGATCGGCAACGGCCGCGGCCGCGCCCCCGTCGCGAACACCAGGTGGTCGTAGCTGACGGTGCGGGCACAGCCCAGCACCGCGACCCGTGCCTGCCGGTCGACCCCGATCACCCGTTCGTTCCGGATGAGCTTGATGCCGTGGTCGTCGTAGTACGAGTCCTGCCTCAGCACCAGCCCGGCGAGGTCGGTCTCCCCCGCCAGGTAGGCCTTCGTGAGCGGCGGCCGCTGGTACGGCGGCGCGCTCTCGTCACCGATGAGCGTGATGGGGCCGCGGTGTCCCTGCTCGCGCGGCGGCAGTGGCCCGAGACGCAGAGCCGGCGCCGCCCCCCCCACGGCCTCAAACAACCCCCGCTGCGCGCCTCGTTTGTACCAGACCACCCGCGAC